>JAYVDQ010000108.1:0-11875 GCA_043749325.1 Chloracidobacterium sp.
TGCTTGAAACCACAGATGAACACAGATAAACACTGATATTAAATCCTTTGTCTTATCTGGGTTAATCTGTGTTCATCTGTGGTTACGTTCCTTCCAAAATAAAAAACGCCTTTCGATTTGCGACAAACGAAAGGCGGAGCGTCAATCAGTTAACACTCTCGCCTACGTATTATTATTGTCGTCAAATCGAACTGCGTTCATGAAAAATAAAACCTAGCGAAATAGTACAGTATCGGCGCGCCGAATAGCAAACTATCGAGCCTATCGAGAAGCCCGCCGTGGCCTGGCAATATGCTCGCCGCGTCCTTTGTGCCCGATCCCCGCTTCATTGCGCTCTCAGCGAGATCGCCAAGCACGCCGGCAACCGCGAGCACGACGGCAAGCGGTATCGACCATTGATATGGCAACTCGTGAAAGTACCACCACGTAGCGGCAGTAGCAAAAGCAACGGCAGCCAATACACCGCCGATCAATCCTTCGACAGTCTTGCCAGGCGAGATCGCGGGGGCTAATTTATGTTTTCCAAACGCCCTCCCGGCAAAATACGCTCCAACGTCGGATCCAAATATCACGAGGAAAAAGTACGCGAGCAGGTGTGTCGAGAGGTTAGCTCCATTCTCAAACCCGACACGCGTCGCGACCAGAAATCCGCCGAGGAAAGCAACGTAAATTACGCCCAGCATGGTAACGCCGATACCGGTCAACATCTTGGAAAAATCTTGTTCGAATCGAAATATCTGGGTAACCAGAACGACGATGATAAACAACGCAAGCGTGGCGATTATCAGCTCCGGTGCCTTGGCCGGCGCGTCGAAAACAAACCCCACAAAGAGTGCCGCTGCTCCAAGATAGCCAATTCCCGCATCCGCCTTAAGCTCGAGCTTTTTCGTCAGCGAATAAAACTCAAACAGCCCGGCAGCCAGTGCAAACCCCGCGATCGCCACAAACAGCCAAACTGCCTGCGGAAAATACGACGGCAGAATGATCGACGCAAAGATGATCGGAAGCGCAACAGCGGCGGTTAGTATTCTCGCCTTCATAAGTTATTTCACCCCGCCAAATCGCCGGTCGCGCTTCTGATAATCAATGATCGCCTCAAAAATCTGCGGTCTTCGAAAATCCGGAAACAGCGTCGGCGTCACATATATCTCGCTATACGCGATCTGCCAGAGCAAAAAATTCGAAATACGAAATTCACCGCTCGTCCGTATCAGGAGATCGACCTCGGGCAATTTCCAGGTATAAAGATTTCGCTCGATATCGGCTTCGGTCAAATGATCTATTACGTCACCGCGTCTTTCGAGGTCTTGCACCGCGAGCTTTGCGGCGCGGACGATCTCGGCACGTCCGCCGTAATTGAGGGCGACGCTCATAACCATCCCGGTGTTTGTCGCCGTCATCGCGGCCGCGGCGGCAAGCTCAGCCTGAACGTCCGCAGCGAGGCCCGCAATATCTCCTATCGCCTGAAATCGTATGTTATTGCGATGGACCTCCGACAGTTCGCGCCGCAGCACACGCTTTAACATAGACATCAGCCCGGAAATTTCCGCCTTTGGCCTTTTCCAATTTTCGGTCGAAAACGCATAAAGCGTGATCGCCCTGACCTCCATTCTGGCACACGTGTCGATAATAGCCTTGACCGAATCCGAGCCCGTACGATGACCGAAAATGCGTGGCTTTCCCCGTAATTTCGCCCATCGTCCATTACCGTCCATTATTACGGCAATGTGAGCGGGAACCCGGCTGGGATCGATCCCCGCAAGCAGCTTGCCCTCGGCGGTATTTGGCTTGACTATCCCGGCAAAATTCTCGTGCATTGGTTGGTTTTAACCACAAATGAACACGGATTGACACAGATAAAAGGAATAGGTCTTCATCTGTGTTTATCTGTGTCCATCTGTGGTTCCACTCTACTTTCGAACGTCCGAACGATCGCATCACGATTGATCGGCCCGTAGATATGCGGATAGATCTCGTTATTGGTAGAGGGCTCCTTTAACATCCGCGACATAAGCTTTTCGGTCTCGATCTCTAACACGACAACGCTCCCCGCTCCATCGTAATATCTCGCAATCACCGCGTCGAGCTGTTCGGTAAAACTACAGTGGATAAACCCCTCGGTGGCAAGGCTTGCCGCCCGGTAAAGATCACTTTCAAACACCGCCCAATCATCGGGTAAAACTATGTGATAAATCAGCATTTTTCTTACTCGTAATCCACCCGAAAGAGAGTCAAGCCCGCAGCCGAAGCCGTCTTCCCGGCCAGGTCGCGGTTGCCCGTGACGATGGCCGTCTGAATTGTATCAGAATCTTTTTCGCCACGCCCGACCTCCAGCATCGTGCCGACGATCGACCGCACCATGTAGCGAAGAAATCCGTGGGCCGAGATTCGAAACTCGATCATCGCGGCTCCCGCGCGCTCATCCCAGTGCGACTCGACCGTAAAATCCGTGACCGTCCGCACTCTATTATCGCCGTCCGCCTGCGCCGACGAAAAGGCCGTCCAATCGTGCTCGCCGAGAAACAATCTCGCTACATCATTCATCCGGCCGACATCCAGCGGCCGCACTTCGTGATGCGCAAATCGCCGCCAAAACGGCGACATCACCGGAGCGTTGACAACGCGGTACACATACGTTTTCATCTTCGCCGCAAACCGGGCGTGAAATTCGTCCGCCGCCTTTTCGGCCTTCATAATGCGGATGTCGCGCCACAGATTGCCGTTGATCGCGTTTTTGAGCTTATCGGGTGTGAAGGGCCGGTTGAGACGAACGTTGGCGACCTGGCCCTCGGCATGAACACCGGCGTCAGTCCGCCCCGAACCGACCACAGCTACATCCGCGTCCTCGATCATACCGATCACGCGCTCAAGCTCGCCTTGGATCGTTCGCGAGTTTTCCTGCACCTGCCAGCCATGAAAATCGGTGCCGTCGTATTGTATTAAAAGCTTGAAATTCATTTCTCGGTTCTGCTGCCGGGTTTTACGGCCTCAATTCCAGCTTTGCACATGGGACACGAGTTCTGTTCGTACGAAGGCACATCGAGCCTGACAAGCTCGATACGCGGCACACCCACGGCCGCGGTCCCATTCGACCGGTCGATGATCGACGCTGCCGCTACAACCTTTGCTCCATGAGATTCCAATGCCGCTATACATTCGCGTGTCGACCCCCCGGTCGTAATTACATCTTCGACGACCAGAATCCGCTCACCCGGCTTCACCGGGAATCCGCGCCGCAGTTTCATCACGCCGTCTTGCCGCTCGGTCCAGATAAACCGCACGTTCATTGCCTGAGCCGTCGCAAAACCAATAACAAGTCCTCCGATCGCTGGTGACGCGACTGTATCTACATTGACCGGAACCCAGTCACTATCCTTCCCGGTTCTGACAAGACGCTCCGCGATCTCGCGGCCATATTCCGCCGCATCAGACGGTATTTGCAGCGCAAGCGCGCACTGCAAATACTTCGGGCTGTGAAGCCCGCTTGAGAGGACAAAATGCCCTTCGAGCAGCGCGTTTGTTTCTCTAAATTTCTCTAGGACGTACATCAAGAATAGTCTGCCTCAAAAAACTCTGCCAACTCAATAAACTTCGCAAACTCTGCTAAACTCTATGGAGATGACACCGTATCCTAACTTAATTTCCGAGTCATTGCTAATAAACGAAACCGTCGCTCTATTGCGTTCGTTCGACGGCAAAGCGTCGGCTGTAAGCATCGTCGATTTTGTGATGAAGATCCGCAAGCCCGACCGTAATCTGGCGCGTTTACTCGTCGCGGATCTTATTGCCCGCGACCCGCGTCTGACCCTAAATGGTGATATGGTGGAGCTTGGCGTTGACGGTTTTGAAAATCGCGAACTTGCGGCGACCGAATTCGTTGTCTTTGACCTCGAAACAACCGGTGCGAAAGCCCCGCCATGCCGTATCACCGAGATTGGTGCATACCGGATCAGAAACGGAAAAGTTGCCGACAAGTTTGAGACGCTCGTCAATCCGGAAGCCCCGATACCGCCGTTTATCACAAACCTCACGGGCATAGACGACGCGATGGTCGCCGGCGCTCCGCTCTTTGCCGACATAGCTCATGATTTTCTGAGTTTTATCGGCGATTCGATACTTGTCGCACATAATTCGGGATTCGACATGCGATTTCTTAATTCCGAAGTAGGACGTGTGTTTCCGGATTATCGCCTGGCCAATCCGTGCCTCTGCACCGTCCAGCTATCGAGAAGATTGCTGCCGAATATTCTTAACCACAAGCTAAAAACGGTCGCCGAATATTATTCGATTGATCTGGTCAATCACCACCGCGCGAGTGCCGACGCCTACGCGACGGCCCACATTTTTGTAAATCTGCTCGCTAAACTGCATGATCGGGGCGTTAACGATCTCACGGCCGTAAGAAACCTGGGCTCTCGAAAAAATTATTATGTTAGATGAACGCGCATTAGACGGTGCGAACAACCAGGGTCTCGACATACGGCCGACGCCGCGCCCCGAGATGGACCTGTACAAGCTTGATTCTTTTGCTTACGAATTCCCCGGCAACGAGATCTGGGTCGAGTTTGAAATGCCTGAATTCACCGCTATTTGTCCGTTTTCCGATTTCCCCGATTTCGGTGTCATTCGGCTGAAATACGTCCCCAACCAGCTCTGCATCGAGCTGAAAAGTCTGAAACTCTACATCAACTCGTTTCGCGAGGTCAAGATATTTCACGAACACGTCATTAATGTAATTCTCGAGGATTTCGTCGCGGCTTGTGACCCGTTAAAGGTCGAGATCGAGGGTGATTTTCATGTCCGGGGAAACATAAAGACGGTAGTGAGATCAAGTTACTGTCAGAACCGGGAGCGGTAGCGACCGGATTCCTTATGCCGGGCGGCCTGGAATCCATTCGCTACCTTAGTGAGCCGCGGCCATAACCGTCGGCTGGACGACACGATGCTTTGAACAAGCCGATTCGACGAGGCGGACTATCTCACCCTCCATCAGGCTGTGATCTTTTTGGTCGGCGTTTGAAACCTCGGAAACTATCAGAAATTTCGCCTTTTCGAGCATGGTCTGCTCGCGAAACGAGAGTTTCTTTTCGTAACTCAAAAAAGTAAGTTTTTTCAGGACATCAGCGGCTTCGAAAATGTCGCCCGAATGCAGCTTATCCGTAAATTCCCGCGAGCGCGTCTTCCAGTCGCACGACACGGGCTCAAAATCTTCGGACAGGTTATCTATTAGCTTTTTGCACTGCGATGAGCTGATAATGGGCCTGATCCCAACGCTTTCGGCATTGGCGGTCGGGACAAATATCGTCGAATGGTCGCTAAGGACCCGGAGCGTAAACCCCTCCATCGTGCAAGTAGCGATGGTACACGTCGTGGTGCCCTCGACGAGGCAAATTCCCTGATTGGGATATGCTACTTTTTGGCCGATGATTAGCTGCATGTTCGTTACTCTCCGCAAAGACCGTAAGAGTTGAAACTTGAGCGTGGACGTAAAAAGCGCCTTCGCGTGCATAACTTAAATTTCAATATAAATTGATTATAGCACGGTTAGACTTTGCGGGGAATAAAAAATTTCGCTGTGGCGCATACTTGCAAAAACCGGATCCCGAGATCAGAATTTTGCCCGCGAAATGCGCGAAATATGCAAAAAAAGAAAATTTTGACCCGCGAATAACGCGAATCATCGCGAATAAGAAGAAAAATAGAATTGGATCACTAACATCAAGTTCCACTGAATACGGGATAATCACCATTATTGCCTTTTCTTTATTTGCGTCTATTTGCGTTATTCGCGGGCAACTATCTTTTCTTATTTTTCCCGTCTTTTCGCGTATTTCGCGGGTAAAATTCTGATGCTCTATTTTACGACGGCACCTCAATACGAAAGGTCGTGCCCGATCCCAGCACCGAATTAACAGTGACCTCACCACCGTGGAGTTTTGCGAGATGCTTGACGATGGCGAGGCCGAGCCCCGTCCCGCCTATCTCACGCGAGCGTGCTCGGTCGGCACGGTAAAATCGCTCGAATATTCGCTGGGAATGCTCGGGCAGGATTCCCTCGCCGGTGTCCGCGACCAAGATCACATCCATTCCGCCGTGGGGTTCGCTGGCCACCGTTACGCTTCCACCGTGCCGGTTAAATTTGATGGCGTTATCGACAAGATTTGTGAGCATCTGCTCCAGCCGGACGGAATCGGCAAAAACGACCGTTTCCTCATGCACAGTGTTTTTGAGTTCAATGTCGCGCTCCTTCGCCTTTGCCGACAGCGTCGTCAGAACATCCTGCACCGCCGCAAACAACTTCACCTCGCGAACATCTATCGACACATTGCCGGATTCGATCAGCGAAAGCTCCAGGATATCGGCGATGAGGCTGTGCATCCGCTCGGCATTGCGGCGGATAACGCCCAAAAAATGGCGATTGTTTTCTTGATCGTTGATACCGCCGTCCTCGAGCGTTTCGACGAAAGCGAGGATCGATGTCAGCGGCGTGCGCAGTTCGTGCGAGATATTTGAAAGAAATTCCTGCCGGACGGATTCGAGGCGGTCGATCTGCGTCGTCTCATAAAAAAAGCCGATCGCGTAAGTCGCTCCGTCAAGCTCGATCGGCGCGACGTGAACGTCAAACTTTCTGTTTCCCACGCGATTAAGCTCGAGCCGGACGTCTCCTGAAACCTGTGTGTCCGCCGCTTTCCGAAACGCCTCGTGCAGATCGAGATCGCGGATCACCTCGCTCAGGCGTTTATGTTCAATATCGAGCCCGTCGCGGCCAAAAGCCACGGCCGCCGGCACATTACAGTTAGCGATCCGCATGTCGCGGTCAACAACCAACACGCACTCGCGCGTCGTATCCAACATCTTTTGCAGTATCTGACTCGATGTCGGCGTCTCTGCAAATTCTGTAACGGCGGCATTCATAGAACCAAAAATTTAACGCAAAGTCGCTAAGGTGCAAAGACGCAATGATTTAAGAGATTTACTAACAAAATAGTGAGGTCTAAATTCTTACCTTTGCATCTCTGCGACTTTGCGTTGAAAAATCTTTTATTTGCACCCAATGAAACGATAACCCACACCCACCACGGTTTCAATGCACCCGCCACAATCATCGAGCTTTTGCCGCAAGCGGCGGATGTGGACATCGAGCGTGCGGGTGTCGCCAAAGTAGCTGTAACCCCAGACGTTATCAAGCAGTTGCTGACGCGAAGCGACGCGGCCCGCGTTTTTAATGAGGTGTTCAAGCAGAGCAAATTCCTTTCGAGTAAGCCTAACGCCATTGCCATCACAGATCACACGCATGTCTGCAAAATCTACGCCCAATCGTCCATCTTCGTACTTCGGCGCCGTCTCTTTTTCCGCCCGGCGAAGCACGGCTCTAACGCGGGCGATGACCTCCTTGATCGAGAACGGTTTGACGATGTAATCGTCGGCACCGGTTTCGAGCCCCAGGATCTTATCGCCCTCGGCGGCCTTTGCGGTCAGCATGATTATCGGCGTGCTTTCGGTCAACGATTCGCGGCGAAGCCTCCGGCACAGCTCCATCCCGCTCATCCCGGGCAGCATCAGGTCGAGGATCACGAGCGACGGCGTTGCTTTATCATCGAGAGCAAGACGCAGCCCCTTTTCACCCGATTCGGCGATAACAGGACGAAAACCCTCGCGCTTCAAGTTGTATTGCAAACTCTCGGCGATGTCCGCATCATCCTCGATGATCAGAATTGTTTGCTGCATAGCGTGATCCAATTGTAATGAATTCTTAACCGTTCTGCGACAGTCTATGCGGTAGGACTAAATTGCGTATGAACGGAATGTTACAGGAAGGTTAAATTTTAGGAATGGAAACATCTTTGTCGGTTTGGAGAATAGCTGCCGCCCGAGTTATTTCATCTCATCTTTTGGCCGAATGACGGTTTCCAGCGTGCCGCAGCCGTCGTTCGTTTCATTCCATTTATCAATATTCAATTCGATCACGGCTAGAGCCGCCGTTGGCATCGGTTCGAGGCTGCCGGTGAGGAACCGGATAAAGCCTTCGATACCCGGATTGTGGCCCACGATCATTGCTGATTTGTATTTGTCATCAATTTCTGAGACCACCTGACGCAGGCCGTTTGGGCTTGCCTCATAGATGCGCGGTTCGAATTGCAGCACGCCGCGCAAGGTTCCGGCTTCTTTCACAAGCGCTGCCGTATGGCGCGCTCTCACCGCCGTCGAAGTCAATATCACATCCGGCTCAAAGCCCTTTTCCTGCATCAATTTGCCCATAAACGGGGCGGCGAGCAGCCCGCGTTCGTTGAGCGGCCGTTCGATATCGGCGAGACCCGCCTCGCTCCAGCTCGATTTGGCATGGCGCAAAACAAATAGGGTTTTCATATATTCCGCAAAGGGTGGTTCTGACCTGACGTGAGATTCTACCGCCCATTGTGTCAAAACAACAACCTATTGAGATAGAATTGTGGCTTGATGTGTCGTGTCGGTAGCATTACGGAGGAATGAATTCGTTGAACGCCGCGTTGCTCGTAAATCTGCTCGGATTTTCCGTTGGTATCGCCCTGTACGCGATGCTGGCAATGATGGTCATGCGTCATCGCGGAAAAGCGGATAACATCAATCTGCTGCTTTTGACGACCGCCGCATTGGGCCTGCTGTGGAATATCGGCCAGCTTTACGCATTTGTTCAAAAGGATTTTGGCGACGCGGGAATATCGCCTTTTCTCGTTGCGATAGCTTTTTCGGCACTTGGATTCCTGCCGTCGGTCGTCGTTCATTCCGCACAAGCCGACGAATCGGGCACGCATTGGCTGACATTCGCCGCGTACGCATTGAGCACGGTTGCGGCGCTCATGCATTTTCAAGCCGCTTTTACGTCCAGCTCGGTCCCGTCGGATCTCGCTCTGCGAACGCAGACGTTCGGCTCGCTTGCGCTGTCGGTCGGGCTTTTACTCTTCAATTTTCGCCAAACGCTTGAGAAAAAAGCGATATGGGCGAGCGCCTTGCTGGTATTTGCCGTTTCCGCTCTCCATCTGACCGGCGAACGCGAAAGCTCCGCGTGGTACGTCGAGCTCGTCGCCCACCAATCCTCGCTGCCGCTCGCTCTCGTCATTCTCTTTCAAAACTACCGTTTCGCGTTCGCCGACCTTTTTCTAAAACGGGCGATCTCGCTGATCTTGCTGACCGGGCTTGCGTTCGGCCTGTACGCGCTTGTTGCCGTCCCGGTTTTGCAGCTTCACGAGACGCACGGGCAAGACGATGTGCAGGCGATCGGCATTCTCCTCGCACTCTGGATCGCGACCGCTCTCGTATATCCGGCGCTGCATAAATTCGCGGTTTGGGTCGTCGATACGGCGATACTTCGCCGGTCAAATTACGAAAAACTACAGCTCGATCTGGCGCGCAAGATCGAGAGCATGGATTCGATCGACGTCGTTCTTGACCAGGTTTGCCGGACGCTCTCGGCCGCATTAACGGCGCAGCGAGCTGATTGCTCCGAGATCGCCGACGCGGCCGCCGAGATCGGCTTTGTCGCGGTCAATTTCACGCCCGGCGACTGCAGGCTCATGGTTCCGACAGCCGAGGCACCCTTTTTTCAAATAAGTTTGGGCGAATTTCAAGGCGGACGACGCCTGCTTTCCGACGAGATAACGATGCTCGAGGCCGTGTCCCTCTTTACCGCCCGGCGGATCGACGTTTTGAGGGTCAGCCACGAGCGCTATAACCAGCGATTTCGCGAGCAGGAATTTGCCAAGCTCGCAACCGAAGCGCAGCTCACCGCCCTGCGTTCGCAGATCAACCCGCATTTTCTGTTTAACGCCTTGACGACGCTCGGCTATCTGATAAAAACGTCGCCTGATAAGGCCTACGACACGCTGCTGCGCCTGACGCAACTGCTACGTGGGGTGCTGAAATCAACCGGCGAATTTTCTACCCTCGGTCAGGAGATCGAGCTGGTCGAAAGCTATCTCGACATCGAGCGCGCCCGGTTTGAGGAAAAACTTTCCGTCGGCATCGATGTTCCAGATGAAATTAGAAACATAAAAGTACCGTCGCTAATTCTTCAACCTCTGGTCGAAAATGCTATAAAACACGGCATTTCTGAAAACAAGAACGGCGGCGAGATCCGAATCTCGGCGTGCGTCAGGCAGAACAACGGCGATTCGCACTTGCATCTTTCGGTGTGGGATTCCGGAGCCGGAAAGAACGCCATAAAAACAAATGGCTCCGGCGGGGTCGGCCTTAGAAACATCAAGGAGCGGCTTGCGTCGTACTATGGCAAAAATGCAAGTCTCACGATTGAGAGTGTTGTCGGGAGCGGCACTGAAGCCGCGTTAGACCTGCCGCAAAAACAATCTGACCTATGAACAAACTGAGGGTAATAATAGCCGATGACGAACGTCCGGCACGCGAATTCCTGAAATCCATCCTTCACGAATTCGAGTCGGTCGAGATCGTCGGCGAAGCCGAAAATGGCGCGGACGCCGTCGAACTCATCAAACGGGTCAAGCCCGATCTCGCTATCCTCGATCTCAAAATGCCCGAGGTTTCCGGCCTCGACGCCGTCAAAGGGCTCCGCAAATCACAGATGCCGCTGATCGCGTTTGTCACCGCCCATGACGAATACGCCATACAGGCCTTTGCCGTCAACGCCGTCGATTACCTGCTAAAACCCGTCGAACGCGCCCGCCTTGCCGAGACCATTCAACGGGCGGCCGAGCGTCTCGAACAAACCGACTGGCGCGGCATCGAAGTGGAAAAGATCAAGAGCGCGGCGTCAGATTATGAAGCAAACACACGTTCTGAGCCGCTCGACCGCATCCCCGTAAAGGTCCGTGAAGAAATTTACCTGATCCCGGTCGACGAGGTCGCCACCGTGGTCGCCGACGGTGAATTACTTCACATCACCACGGCCGACAACAAAAAATACACCATCAATTACCGTCTTAAGGATTTGGAATTGCGGCTCGATGACAAAAAATTCATCCGCCTTTCACGCGGAGCGATCGCCAATCTCGCTATGATCGCTCGCATCTCGCCCATGCCAGGCGGCACCTACACGGTTGCGCTGACAAACGGCCAGGAGATAGCCTCCAGCCGTCTACAGTCTAAAATTCTTCGTACAAAACTTCTGAAACTTTAGTCCTCGTTCTTGATAAGGCCGCAACTGTAATACCGGACTTTTAATAAAGTGCTCGACTTACAATGTTCTCGTTTTAAATTTACGGTGGAGGTGATTTTACGAAATTATTCTTAGCGGGTTCGATATTTTGCTAATTCCTCGTCTGACAGTTCATCCGAAGAGACCAATCGGTAATGTTTTTCGGAAACTTTGACAATGTCTTCTGCATCCAACTCCAATTCGAACAACACAATTACTCCGGTCGGGAGAAACTGTGCTGCAATTGGCTTACATACAAGAGTAGGAAACTTCTGTTTACAAAGCGCGAAATCTTGTTCAATCTGCACTCGTCCAAGTTTGTCTTTTCCCCCTTTTGCTTGCACAGGAAGAATATATTGAACGCCGCGTTTATCAATTCCAACATTAATTTCCGTGGTTTCAAATTGTCCAGCACTAGGATAAAATGTCGCGAAATGACTCTAAGGAGAATAAGCAAGCAAGATTCGAAAAAATGTCTATTAGACAATTGAAATGGATTTTTGCTAGCGGGGATATATCACGAGCCGACATTGAGGCTTTCGCATAGTTGATCAATGTCTTTTTCGTCGAGCGCGATAACCGTATCATTGTTGGTTGAAATCTCGCGTATGGCATCTGAGCAGTTTTTCGGCTCACTCATTCTCTCTTTCTGATAAAAGCGTAGTGCGGCCATGATTGTGGCGTGTTGCCGGTCGTCAATTATTATCTGCATTTCCTCAACCTCCCTTT
>JAYVDQ010000109.1:0-2397 GCA_043749325.1 Chloracidobacterium sp.
ACAGCACCCTCACAAACAACTGGGTGTTCGCGGACTTTAACAATTTCGAATTGGCAGAGTGAAAACTTTGCTAGTGGAGTAGAAATTCATCATAGGAGAGTTACATGAAAAAGAAGTTGGAGAAAATCAGTCGGCGTGAATTTGTGAGTTCCGCTATCGCAGTTGCGGCTACTTTAGCAATACCATCAAATGCAATATCGCCGCCGCCTGAACGTCCTAATATTTTGTTTATCTTAGCGGATGATATGGGCTACGGGGACCTCAGTTGTTACGGGCGGCCAGACTACCGCACGCCCAATTTGGATCGTTTCGCGGAACAAGGCGTGAGATTCACGGACGCCTACGCGGCTGCCCCCGTTTGCACCCCCACGCGATGCGGTTTCATTACAGGACGCTATCCGGCGCGCCTACCGGTCGGGAATTACGATCCGTTACCGGCGAAGAAATTCGCAGGTGATCGTCCCGGATTGCCGGCGGATCATCCGACCATCGCGTCCCTCCTCAAGGGTTCGGGTTATGAGACGGCACTGGTCGGTAAATGGCACTTAGGCTATCTGCCTGAGTACGGCCCCCTACAGAGCGGCTTCGATCACTTCTTCGGTATTATGAGCAGCGGGGTCAACTATTTCACCCATCGAGACGGTGCCGGGGATCTCGACCTTTATGAGGATAAGGTGCCGGTAGATCGCATAGGGTACATCACTGATCTCCTCACGGAACGTGCGGTCCAGTTTATTGCGAGCGCTCGAAGCAAGCCATTTTATTTAAGCCTCCACTATACCGCTCCTCACGGGCCGTGGCAGGGTCCACAGGATGAGCAGACCAGTAGATCACCTGGGTTCGCCTCTTCCGGTGGCTCACGAAAGATTTATGCCGCAATGATGAAGAGTCTTGATGACGGGATCGGCAAGGTATTGAAGGCCCTAAATGCCGCCGGGCTGGATAAAAAGACATTAGTCATCTTCACCAGTGATAATGGCGGCGAGGGCTTCTCTTATCACTGGCCATTCACCGGTAAAAAAGGTGACCTCCTCGAAGGTGGTATCAAAGTCCCGGCAATCGTCCGATGGTCGGGTGTGATTCCGCCTAAGAGAAAGATGGATCAAGTCGCCATCACGATGGACTGGACGGCAACCATGCTGGCCGCCGCACAAACCAGCCCCGCCCCCGGTTATCAATTAGATGGACAGGATTTATTGCCCGTCATGCGCGGGCAACTGCCGACTCACGACCGAACGCTATTCTGGCGAACAAACAAGCAGGGTGCGGCCCGAAGCGGTAGCTGGAAATATTTTAAAGAGGGGGATCAAGAGCTCCTCTTCGATTTTTCCGCCGACGTGATGGGAATACCAGATTTTGAAGGAAAGCATTCGGATGTGTTAACGCGACTTCGCGCCGAGTATCTGCAATGGGAAGCACAGATGTTGCCTCTACCAACAAGAAAGAAGTAACTCTCGGTAGTGAATAGTCTTTCAGCGCAATCGCGCCTAACAAGTCATTGGAGATGACGCCCCGATAGAATGCTTCTCATGATTCTTCCTTCGATGGGCACTGAATGTCATTTGCGTGGCGCATCTCAATTCCAGTGTTAGAACTCAAAATTACTTCTTAGGCCGTTCGTTTGCTTTCAGTACGCGTTTACGCAGGCGGATAGCTTTGGGCGTGACCTCGATCAGCTCGTCATCGGCGATGAATTCGAGAGCACGTTCGAGCGACATTTCACGCTGCGGGACGAGGCGCATGGCTTCGTCGGCGGAGGTCGTGCGCATATTTGAGAGCTTTTTCTCTTTGATCGGATTGACGTCGAGGTCGACTGCACGGGCGTTTTCGCCGACGATCATGCCTTCGTAAACCTTGACCTGCGGCTTGACGAAAAGCACGCCGCGTTCCTGTAAGTTATAGAGAGCGTATGTGTTAGTCTCACCCATACGATCAGACACGAGCGAGCCGGTCTGACGCGATTTCATATCGCCCTGCCATTTGTCGAACCGTAAAAAGATCGTGTTGAGCAGCCCGGTACCCTTGGTCTCGGTCAAAAACTCGCCGCGAAAACCGATCAGCCCACGCGAAGGAATCTCGTACTCCAAACGCACACGCCCCGAGCCGTTGTTGATCATCTTGGTCATTTGGCCCTTGCGGCGGCCCATGGCTTCGGTGACGACGCCGATGAATTCTTCGGGTACGTCGATGACGACGAGCTCGATAGGTTCGAGCAGTTCGTTGGTCGTTTCGTCGCGTTTGGTGATGACCTCGGGTTTGGAAACCTGCAGTTCGTAACCTTCGCGACGCATCATTTCAATGAGGATCGCGAGTTGTAATTCGCCGCGACCCGATACTTTAAACTGCTCGGCAGCCTCGGTTTGAGCGACACGGAGCGAGACGTTGCCGAGCAATTCG
>JAYVDQ010000110.1:0-2776 GCA_043749325.1 Chloracidobacterium sp.
CGACGAGCGAGGCGTCGGTCTTTTCGTAAGCGTCGTAGAGCGACAACATGAACTTCGTCGCCTGGCCGATCAGTTCGGCGGGAATGCCGAGACCGAAAGCGAGCTTTCTTGCCTGAAATCCGCGAAGGCCGACCGACGGGTCGATCGTCTCTTTGAGGATCAGTTCCGGCGTCTCTTGGGCGACTTTTTCAATGTCCATGCCGCCGGCCTGCGAGGCCATAAAAACGTTGCGGCCCGTGACGCGGTCGAGCGTGATGCCAAGATAAAATTCCTTGTCGATCGGCAGTCCTTCCTCGACGAGCAGGGTCTTGACCTCGCGGCCCTCGGGGCCGGTTTGGTGGGTGACAAGCGTCATGTCGAGCATATGAGATGCTATTTCGCGGGCCTCAGCGGGCGATTTGGCAAGCTTTACGCCGCCGCCCTTACCGCGGCCTCCGGCGTGGATCTGGGCCTTGACAATGACGACGTCGGTGCCAAGCTCCTTTGCCGCCGCTTCGGCCTCGTCGGGTGTTCTCGCAACGATGCCGCGCGGGACCGGAACACCGTATTCCTTAAGGATCGCTTTACCTTGATATTCGTGGATTTTCATATATTTGCGAATGAATTTGAAGGAAAAGTTTAGCCTTCGAGGTTCAAAAAAGCAAAGGCGGCCACCGGGCCGCCTCGCTGAAAACAAAGATCTGACCAGTTACATCTTTATCTTGAACTTGAGCATCTTCCACTCGCCCTTTTCCCATTCATACCTGGTTTCAAATTTGACGGGGTTGGGCTTCGAGGCAAATTCGCCATCCGCGACCATTATCTTAATGCCTTTCTCCGTGTCGATACTTGGGCCACCTGAAAAACTCGCAGATCTTGACTGCACATCCTCCAGGGACGGCAGTGCCTTGGACTTATTGTCCACAAAGACGGTGAATGTCGATTTGACCTGATCTTTTGTGTAAGTTGCTTGAAAATCACTAGAGGCATTTTCATAAAAATCAGTAAAATCTCCACTGTCGATCGCGTCAGAAAAATCGGAGAAGGTGGCTTTGATCAACTTTTCGGCCTCGCTGCTCGTCGGTGCATCGCCGGTGGATTTGTTATCCGATGATGAGGATGTTGTCTTATCTGGCTTAGTATCCGAATCGCCGCCGCTCTTCTTATAGACTACTCCGCTGAGCGTCATGCGGTCTCCGGACGGGGCCTTGTCTATCGTAAAATTCGGGCCGAGGGTGGCAAACGAAATTTTTAGAGTCTTTGCCGATTCGTCAACGGTCACGCTGCCGCCGCTGACCGAGGAATTACCGGATTTGTAATCGGCCCCGCCATCGCCTCGTATGGTGATGGTCGAGCCGTCCTCGCCCGTCCAGAAGCCGACATATTGGGATGGCGGCGGCGTACTTGACCCGCTGCACGCAAAGCCGACGACGAAGAATATGCCGAGTACCAGGAGAAGTGAGACCGTTGCGTTACGCCCTGTGAGCGATCTATTCATCATGTTTTTCATTTGTTTGCTCCGCCGTCGTTTTGGTACTACTCCAAAAATACTACTGCGATTTTTCGACAAGTTTCAAAAGAGTTCTGATAGCGACACCTGTCGGGCCTTTTGCCTGATGGGGCCGGACGCCATCCGCCCATGCCGTACCCGCGATGTCCAGATGGGCCCATTTTGCCTTATCCACAAATTCCTGGATAAATACGGCACCCATGATAGTGCCGGCTTTGCCGCGAGGGCCGATATTCTTGATGTCGGCGATGTCCGATTTGATCTGCTTGCTGTATTCGGCGCTGAGCGGAAGCTGCCAAAACCCCTCACCCACGTCTTTAGAGCAGGTGATGATCTCGTCCACCAGGCCCTGATCGTTGCCCATAATACCGGTGTTTTGGTCGCCAAGAGCGACAATGACGGCTCCCGTGAGCGTCGCCATATCTACGATGCGTGTAGCACCCTCTTTTTCGGCATAGGCGACGGCGTCGGCTAGAATAAGACGGCCCTCGGCGTCGGTGTTGAGTATCTCGATGGTCTTGCCGTTCATCGCGGTCACGACGTCGCTCGGACGCGAAGCCTTGCCGTCCGGCATATTCTCGACCGCCGCGACCACACCGATCACAGGGACCGTCGGTTTGAGCAACGCGATCGCCCGCATTGTGCCCATGACAGTTCCGCCGCCGGTCATGTCATACTTCATTGCATCCATGTTTTCGCCCGGTTTGAGCGAAATGCCGCCGGTGTCGAAAGTGACGCCTTTACCGACGAGAGCAAGAAGCTCGCCCTTTTTCGCAGTGCTTTTGACGGGCGTGTACTTGAGAACGATCATCTTGGCGGGCTGTTCCGAACCGATCGAGACGCTCATCAGCGAACCCATGCCCATCCTCGTCATCCGGGCCTCGTCGAGGATCTCGCATTTGAGGCCGACCGACTTTGCCATCGCCTGTGCTCGTTTAGCCATCTCGGTCGGAGTGAGGATATTAGGCGGCTCGTTGGCGAGATCGCGTGTGAAATTCATCGATTCGCCGATCATCTGGCCGCGAGCTACGCCGGTTTTAAGATCGGCCGGCTTTGCACCATCGACACAGACGATAAAACTGGTCACGGCCTTGTTGTTCTTGTCCTTGGTTTTGTATTTATCTAGCTCAAATTGGCTGGTGATAAAACCCTGAACAGCGTTCTGAGCAGTCTCAGCGGCACTCGCTTCGCTCCGGGGCAATATGGCAAAGCCCTTAACATTTCGCTTGCGGAGGTAACGTGTAGCCGTTCCGGCAAGGGCCGCAACGGAGTGTGTTTTGTAGTCGG
>JAYVDQ010000111.1:0-4476 GCA_043749325.1 Chloracidobacterium sp.
GCGTAAAGCCGAAAACAGGTAAATCGAAACAGATCCATAAGAAAAAGATCTCGAATGCGACTGTGAACAGAGAGCTTGCTTGTTTGAAGAAAATGTTCAGCAATCTTGTCTAAGACGGAGTAATTAAGACGAATCCCGTTAAACTAGTCGAATTCCTCGAAGAAGACAATGAAGCAGGGCGAGTACTCAACCGCGAGGAGGAACGACTTTATCTAATGGCTGCGTCCTGGCCGTTGCAAGATTACGCAACCGTTCTTGTCGAGACGGGATTGCGGCCCGACGAACTCTGCAAACTTGCCGTACGGGATGTCGTTACCGACGGCGTAAGGCCGTACCTTTCGGTTAGGGAGGGCAAGACGAAAGCGGCTAAGCGAACCGTGCCATTGTCACAACGAGCCGTGAATATTCTCACGGCGCGAATAGCTGACGCAGGAGGAAAATATGTTTTCGCGGGCGGGAGAGGAGGAACAGAACCAGATAAGCCCCCAGTTAAATTCAACAATGCTCATTATGGAACACTCCGCAGGAGTAAAATCGATCATGCGAATCGCACCGGGACAGATGGTACTTGCACCTTATATTCCTTCAGGCATACGTTTGCAACTCGATTTCTCGAACGTCGGCCAGGCGACCTTTTAACCCTCGCGGCATTGCTAGGACACTCCAGCTTGCGGATGGTCATGCGATATGCACACCCGTCCGACGAACACAAGTTTGACGCGATCAGGTCGATGGACGAAGGCGAATCAACATGCGTGTTACAACCCAGCGAACCGTACCGATCTGCGCGGCGAGCTGATTGTGAGTAAGACGCAATTTAATTTTTGTGCCGCGATGTGTTTTAGTACCATAATTTCGAGCTTCTTCGAGTAGAAGACTCGCAGGTCTTTGGCCTACTGCACGGAGCAAAAGCGTTTCAACAAGTTCTGCTCATCGACGCAAGCGTGAAGCGATCAGATTGACTGCGGCGAGGGCAAGTTGCGGATGTTCGATTGCGGTCTTAAGAACGTGTTGTTTGCTGAGAAAATATACCGTCGTCGGTTTTTCCGCCGCCGCCGCCGAAGGATAATTCCAATTATCAAAAACCGGTAGCTCGGCAATGGTTGGCGGCCCTCTCTACATGAATGACCTGTTCTCTTTCGTCAGGGCTTGCTCGAAAGGCTCGCGGTGAACCGGATGCGAGCGTTTGCGGCAGCGGCTTAGGAAGTGATGATCCTTTTGGCGGATTCATAATCTTCAATCGTATTGATGTTAAGAAAGAAGTGGGCCGAATCAGAAAGCGCCGAAATCTCTTCGAAGTTAACAAAACGTGTTCTCCCATGGGACATCGGCCTTTGTAGTTTCAGGTCGCCCGCGAACAGCATCCGCTCTACCGCCAGCAAGCAACTCTCACGCCGGTAAAACGCACACAGGGGCTGCGGCCTATCGTCGGGCTGTACGGGAACGACGGCGTCAAACTCGTCCGAACAAAAGCCGCTCAGTTTTGTCATCAAATCTCCAGTAACGAAGGGCAGATCGCAGGCGAGAATCGTTATCCATGGTGTTTTCGCTTTTGTCAACGCGGTGTAAAGGCCAATGATCGGTGCCCGGGGAAGATATCTGCCTCCAATACGTAAATCCGGAAGAGCCGCGATATCGAGTTCGGTGCGGAGAGGACCGTACGTTCCATATCGACCCACGAGCGACACGCTTTGATGACAGATTTCACTCAGCGCTGTTGCCGCCCTTTCAAAGAGCTTCATCCCCCCGATAGTCATGTGAGCCTTATCTTTGCCCATTCGCGAACTTGCGCCCCCGGTAAGCACGAAGCCATCGAAATGGCCGCCTTGATCCATCGGTTTTATCATCGTTCGGTCTCAGGGCTTGCAAATGCGAATTGGCAAACGGTCAGGTTCCCTTTTCATTTTCGGACGAAGTTCGGTGGTTTCTTCGTACCGTAAAATGCCAGATCGAGGATTTTGTCAACTTCCCAATGGTCAGCCCTAAGCAGGCCTTGTCGTTCCGTCATTTCGCACGAAGGAAAAATAATTCACCGCGAGACAGAAGAGGGCAAAAAATGAAAGCAGTAAAAAGCCGATCGTATAGCTGCCCGTTGCGTCCTTTACCAGACCCAGCTCGATAGGCGGGAAAAATCCGCCGAGCCCGCCGAAAGTGCCGACGAGGCCAGTGACGGTTCCGGTCTCTTTTGGAAAGTACTGCGGAACGAGCTTGAATACCGCACCGTTTCCAAGGCCAAGTGCAGCGGCACAACCGAGGGCACCACCGGTAAATAATCCAATGTTCGTAAAACTCAGGAGGGGCGCTAGAACGGCTATGGCCGCGAATACGAAAAGGAGGACCATTGCACCGCCCAGCTTATCTGCCAGAATCCCGCCGACAGGGCGCATAAATGTTGCAAGCACCACAAATCCTGCCGCGCGTGCACCCGCATCGGTCGGAGTCATGGCAAAGATCTCCCGCAGAAATGTCGGCATATATAGGGCAAGTGCGACGAATCCGCCAAACGTCAGAAAATAGAACAGGGACAGGATCCAGGCAATTTTCGATCGCTTTAATACGCCAAGGCTTTCCGAAAGTGATTTCGGCCGAGCCGTTGTCTTGTCGTTTTCAGCGAAAGTGAAAAAAACTATACCCCAAATAAAGGTGGCCGCGGCAAAAATGAAAAAGACCGTTCGCCAGTCGCCGAGCCGCAGCGCGAGAACCGGAGCAAAGAAAACCGCGATCGACTGGCCGATGTTTCCCATCCCATAGACACCGAGGGCGGTTCCCTGTTTTTCCGGAGCAAACCATCGCGACGTAAATCCCACGCCGACCGGAAAAGTCGTTCCGGCGATGCCGAGAAATAATCCGAAAATAATCAGTTGGGTAAAGCTTGTCGAAAAGCCGATAGCAATGGCGGGAACAGCCGAAATCACCAACAAAGCGGCGAATACATTGCGCCCGCCATATTTGTCCGCGAGAATTCCCGCAAACAACCTGCCGATAGAACCCAGAAGAACAGGTACCGCGATCATGAGGCTTTTCTCGGTCGCCGAAAGGTTATATATCTGCGTAAACGTCGGGGCAAGCGCCGCGAGCAGCCCCCAAACGGCAAAGGACACGGCGAATGCCGTTGTCGAAAGAAATAGTGCTCGTGGGGCACCGGGCCTGTATGTATCGGTCATGTTTTAATGTTCTTAAATATCAAAATCGGGCGGCGACAGTTCCTCACACTTGCGGCATTCAATCGCTTCGCCGATCTTTGCCGCCCGGCCCGTTTCGCCAAGCACCCATTCACGCGTTGTCAACGGCGGATCGTGCCGCACATGCTGGTAATGGCGGCAGTCGAGTTTTGCCCGCCAATCGCCGTCGTCATCCTGATCAAAGGCGGTTATCTTTCGCTTCATTCAATCTATAATACCTTGCCCTTGCGGCGGCCGGCGGGCCTCCACCACATAAAGATCGACAGAGCGATCAGCCAGCACGCTCCGGACGCAATTACGAGAGGAACGAGCTGCTTGTAGTGCGAGGCAAGCGCGGCTTCGACCGTCGCCGAGAGTATCCATAGCTGGGCGATGTTTATCATAACGAGCAGGACAAGGCGGGCCTGCCACACGGCGGCGCGGCCCCGCCCGACCGGACGGCGGGCCGACGGCGTTTGACCCGGTCGCGATCCTGGCACCCCATCAGAGGATTCGTTAAACTGCTTCATCGCTGCCCCCTTTTGTCACGCTGACAGCCCAGACTTCGCTGCCGCGAATTTGAATGTCTATCCTGTCGAGCGGACGAGGCGGCGGGCCGTAAAGAACGTTGCCGGTGTGTACGTCGAAGCCGCCCTCGTGACACGGGCATTCGAGCCGGTCGCGCTCTATCGCAAAATAAACGGGACATGTCAGATGAGTGCATTTCTGCTCATAGGCATAATATTGCCCGTCGGCCGCACGAATCAGAATTGCCGTATCATTTTCGCGCGGATAGCTAAAATTGAGCGATGTTCCCGGCGCCAGAGCTTCGGCACCCTCGATCTTTACAGGTGAATATTGCTTTGATCTGCGGGATTCGTACATCCATTTACCGGCAAAAGCCGTCGACCCCAGGAATAACGCACCGGAGGTAAGAAATAGGAAATTGCAAAACTCGCGGCGTGTCACCTGAGCCTCCTCATCGCGCTCATAAGGGAACTCAGCCTGATACGGTGCTGTCGCTGACTGCACATTGTTCTCGCCGGAGATCTTGTTGGACGATTCCCGGTCGGCCGCCAGCGTGCTCGCTACTGTCTTTTCGTTCAAATAATTAGAATTCATTGCTTTTGTCGGATTCTTCGACTTGCGTATCGATCCAAGACTCTTCAGTAGCCGCCTGTCCGGATTCAACCGCTACCCGCCCCTCGAAAACACCACAGCCGTCCACTTTCACTTCATCCGCATCAGTTGGCAACATTAAATAGACCTTAGTCTCAACATGTTGGTTGCCGAAGACGTGAGCATTTACGGGCTT
>JAYVDQ010000112.1:0-3977 GCA_043749325.1 Chloracidobacterium sp.
CCCGAGGTCGAGTGTTCAAGTCCCTCTCCAGCCACCATTAGAATCAATAACTTTACGGCAGACTGGCATCTGCCGTTTTTGTTTCAGTGACCAATACGCGACTAAAATGCGTTTTCGCATCGAGTTTCTCGACCGCTCTGCGACCGGCATCGCCGGACGCATGAACATAAATCATAGTCGTGCATGACCCATTATTTCCATGAGGGTATAGGCATCCGTCCCGGCATCGGCTAGCCGCGTGGCAAAAGTATGGCGTAGATCGTGAAAACGAAGGTTCTCAATCTCGGCCATATCGACCGCACGGCGAAAGCCCTTTTGGATATCGGTCAGTCGCCCTCCGGTCTTTGGACTCGGAAAAACGTAATCACTCAAAAGGCAGGATAACGATTGCAGGAGTGTTCGAGTCACTCTCCAGCCACCACTAGAAACAAGGTCTGTTGTTGTTATGCGAATCCCTTTTCGTAAACGATCATTAGGCCCAATACAATGCTAAATAACCCGGCCGCTGTCTGAAGCACTTGATTCACACGTCCAAACTTAAAGAAGGTGAGTCTGAACGGAATGCTAACCAAAAGGCTCATTAGCATCATTCCTCCGATCGATCCGATGCCGAAAATGACAATATAGGCTAATCCGAGCATTCGCGAGTCGATCGTCGGAATGACGAGCAGCATTAGGGCTGCGCTGCCGGCCATGCCATGTACCATACCGACTATTAGGGCACGAGGACTTTGCGAAAGTCCGTGATGTGTGTGCTGTTCGTCCGATTCGTCGTGGGAGTGGAGATGAGGATGAACGTGCTGATGTCCGCCATGCTCATGTTCGTGCAGGTGCAGGCTACCGCCCGAGATCAGTTTACGGATCACATTCAAACCCAGAATCGTCAGCATCAGCCCTACACAAAACTCGAGGCCGCGTTCGGTACGCTCGCTTATCTGAAAGTCTAGCAACAGGACGAGCACACCCGCGACAAACAGCGAGATCGTATGGCCGGCTCCCCACAGGCCGCCGACGAGCATAGAGTTCCAGATGCTTTTACGGTCCGAGACGATGGTGGAGACGGCGGCCAGGTGATCAGCCTCTGTTGCGTGCTTTAATCCAAGGAAAAATCCCAGTCCAAGGGCCGCGGGTATTGAGGTAATAGCAAATGCGAACAATGAGTGAGGCATATTTTTAGTTCAACGACGTAAAGCAAATTACCGCTCCGACGGATGCGATGACCAATGCACTCAGAACAGGCACGGCCCTAAAAATGCGGTTCTGCGTAAGCGAAGTGCCGCCAAAGATCTTTCCGAGATACAAAAACGCGAGGCCTACTCCGGTAAGAGTTGCGGCGAGACCGAAACTGAAGACCACGGTAAGGATAAGCCCGTAACCGATCCGTCCGAGAGAGACAGCCGACAGCATAAGCACCAGGGCGGATGGGCAGGGCAGCAGGCCGCCGGAAATACCGAGACCAAGGAGGCTCCGCCACGTAATATCCTTTGGCGGCAGATGCGTGTGGGTAGAACCGCCATGGGTGTGAGTATGCCCGCCGTGAGTGTGCTCATGTTCGGCCTTGCCATAATGGTCATGGGCCGCCGGCAAATTGTGATCATGATGGTGTCCCGCATCCGCCCATCCCAATGCTCCGAACAAACGTTCCTTGAACAGGGAGGCGCCGATAAAAAACACAAGCAGTCCGGAGACAAAGCTGAGAAAAGGCATTATCCGTTCGGGAAGAATGAAGCTAGATGCAAACAGCGTAATCAAGCCGAGAGCGAATACACCGATCGTATGCGTTATGGTGACCGTAAGCCCGAGGAACAATGCGTGCTTGAATGTTCCTCGCGAGCCTACCAGATATGCTCCCACGACCGTTTTGCCGTGTCCGGGGGACATGGCATGCATAGCTCCGAATCCGAAGGCGAGCAGTAAACCGAAAAGTGCAAGTGCCGGTGTCAGAACGGGTACGGCGATCAGCTCCGTCAGCCTGTCTGTCTGGCGGGCAGCCGCGATATTGCCGTCGCGTGTCTTTAACGGTACGGCCCCGGCCGGTATTACTGCCTGCGTAAACGAGAGATCGGCGGTCCGTTCGTGAAGTGGGGAATTGAGGCTCTCCTGCGGGTAGCTTTTCAACTCATCCGTCAGGCCGCTTCCGTACGCGGTGCTGTTGAAGACATTTACTCCTGCGGAATGGCCGATGACAATTTCATTCCAGCCGATGCGATCAGGATAATTTAGGTTTTCAAAATGAACGGCGCTTTCGCCCGCGACTGCGGTGATCTTCGCGGCTATGTCCCACGATATTTTTAGCGTCAGCAGATCGCCTGCACCCTTTTCGGTCCAGATCTTGCTGCCGGTCACCGTTTTTGCGGCGGTCCCGCCGCCGACGGTCAACTGCAAATTTTCGACGTAGCCTGGCGTTACTCTGTCGAGATAGCTTTGAAGCTCTGCACCCGAAAGAACTCCGTCCTTATCAAGATCGATCAATGCCGATTCCTGAAAGGTGGGAATCTCGGCCATGTCAAATATCTGCCGTATCCGTACCTCGCTTTTATCGAGCTCGATCTTTGAAAACTGGTTGACGCTGAAATTGCCTAACGGATGCGCGGCAACAAGACCCGCGAAGACAAGAACAATGACGGTTACGAATGTAAAATTTAAACGGCTCATTTCAAATCCGCCAGTGTTTTCCTCGCTGTCTCAGACTGAAGAATATCAAATTCCGGGTTTAGCTTGAGGGCTTCCGCTAGCGCCTTTTTCGCTTCGGGCCTATTTCCAAGTGCGTTCTCGATCATGCCTTTATGATAAAGCGTTCGAGCATCATTTGATTTCAGCCGAAGGGCAAGCGATATAGCTGTTAGCGCTGCAGGCAGGGTGCCGTTCTTATATTGTGTCCAGGCGAGAGCATCGGCGGTTAGAATATCGCTTTTTACCTGAGATTCCCGGGTCGTGATTTCCAGTGCTCGATCGAGATTTATACCTAGATCGCTCCATAAGAGAGCCAGCCGTTTTTGATCGTTATTGACGCTGAGCTTTGCCTCGATCACTTCGACGAGATCGTATTGCTGTTTCGCCTTGTCCGCATCACCCAGTTTTTGATAGACGTTTCCGAGGATGATCGAGGCTTCGACATTAGGGATCCGCTCGATCGCTCGTGTTAGAAATTGTTCGGCACCGCTCAGGTCATTCTGCGACGCAAGCGTTCGGCCTTTGCCAACTAAGGCGAGGTAATAATCCGGCAAGATTGTCAGAGCCTCGTCATAGGTCCGAGCGGCATCGGCGTACTTACCGTACTTCCAGTATTCGTCACCGAGCTGCGTGAGGCACCAACTGCGGGCCTCCGCGTCGGCAGGGTCGGCGGTTCGCGCCGCCAATATAAACGCCTCGACGGCACCCTTCATATCCCCATGAAGTGACCTCAGGTGGGCGACACGGGCATAAGAGGAGCTGTTGGGCCGAGTGTCCACCATCTTTTGCGCGGACGCGACAGCGTCCTCGTAATTTCCCAGCTCCACGTTCGCATCCGTTAGGATGCCGTAGACAAAAGCGTCGTTTGGCGATGCCTGATTCAGCTCTTTGCCCAAAGCCAGGGCTTCGTCAAATTTGTGATACGTCAGCAATAAAGACGCTTTTAATTTACGGGAATTATCGTCGTTTGGAGCAACCTCGAGAGCTTTGTCGATGGCCGAAACGGCTCGCGCATTTAAGGTGAAATCACCCGAAAGCCTGGCCTTCTTTATGTAGTGCACAGCGAGCTGGTCATAGCCGAGGGCAGAGTCCGGCACTTTTTTTATGAGCGCAATTGCCTGGCCGACCTCGGGATCGCTGTCCTCCGGTAACATGATCTCTGCTGCCTTTGCCGTCGTTTCGATGTCCGGCTGGCGGGTAGAACACCCTGCAAATAAAATCATCACGCCGATAACGACCGCCGCCACAAGGCCGGTGATTTTTTTGATCTGTCTGGGTAAGATAATTTGAATCATAAAGATGCG
>JAYVDQ010000113.1:0-4265 GCA_043749325.1 Chloracidobacterium sp.
GACATCAGCAAGGGCACGTACTCATCTTTTCCAAACAATCAACAAGCGTCCTTATTAATTGCATAGCGTTTGACTGTCAAATATACAAGCAAGGGCGTAGGATTCAACATTCGTGTTACGCCCTTGCTTACGCGCGGGCTTCTGCATATATGGAAGAGCACAATAAGAAAGCGATCGGTCTTTACGGTCTGACAATGATCGCCATCGGCTCAAGTATCGGTTCGGGCATTTTCAGAACGCCCTCGGAAATTGCCGGGTATCTTCCAAGCGAAGGTTTGATGCTGATCGTCTGGATGCTCGGCGGAATGATCGCTCTGTGCGGAGCATTAACCTTTGCCAAGATATCCGCACAGTTTCCGCAGGTCGGCGGATTTTATGTATTTCTAAAAGAGGCGTACGGCGGTTTGCCCGCGTTTCTTTTCGGCTGGTCAATGCTGCTGGTGATCAACACCGGTTCCCTGGCCGCGTTGAGCCTGGTTTTTACAACGTATTTGGGCTCGTTCATTCCATTGTCCGAAAGTGCCCAACTAATCATCGCCGTCATAACCATCGTGATACTGACGGTGATGAATATTTTCGGCGTGAAATTTGGCAATTTATTTGCCAGCATTTTCACCTCCGCAAAGCTATTGGGGATCTTGTTTGTCGTTTTTCTTGGACTGTTTTTGGGGACAAACCACGAGGCTAATTTCTTCAACACCAGTTTTGCCGCAAATCAGAATAACCTTTCGCTGATCTCCGCATTTGGGCTCGCGTTGATCGGGGTCACTTTTTCATACGGCGGTTATCAACATGCGACTTTTGTGGCGGCGGAAGTAAAGGATGCGGCCAAGGTCGTGCCTAAGGCTTTAGTGATCGGCATCTTGATCGTCTGTCTCGCGTATTTGACGATCAACGTCGCTTACCTGCGATTTCTGCCGATCGAGCAAATTGCCGCCTCGAAAAGCGTCGCTTCGGACGCGATCAACACTATCTGGAATTTCGGCGGAAAATTCGTCTCATTTTTGATAATTGTGTCGGTCGTCGGAACTATCGGAATCTACATCCTGACCGCACCGCGAATATATTTTGCGATGGCGGACGACGGATTGTTCTTCAAAAAGTTTGCCCAGATCCATCCGGTTTACGGAACACCGGTTTGGGCGATCGTCTTTCAGTCAATGTGGACGATCATCCTGCTGGTTTTTTGGAAAACGTTTTCAAATCTGATCACCTATGTTGTGTTCGTCGATGAGATCTTCTTTTTCCTCGCGGCGTTTAGTTTTTTCATTCTGATCAAACCAAAGAAAATATGGGGCGTTTTTCTCGCTCTTATCTTTCTGGCGATGACCGCCTTTATAATTGTAAACACGCTGTATGAAAAACCGGTGCAAGCAGTCGCGGGCCTTATCTTTCTCGGCATGGGCGGCATTTTCTTTGTGATATTCAAAAAAACCAGGGCTCCATTAGAAACATGAACGAGTCATTTATCATCAATCAGCTTGCCGAAGACCGTGAGAAATATTTCAACGCGGTCGCTCCTCCAATTATCCAGACGAGCAATTTTGCGTATCCGACAGTTGATGAGTTTGTCGCCGCGATCGCAAATGAAAAGAACCAGCATATTTACACGCGTGGAAATAATCCGACCGTAAATATGCTCTGCAAAAAAATGGCCGCGTTAGAGGGTGCCGAAGACTGTCTGATGGTCGGAAGCGGAGCCGCGGCCATCTCGAACGCCGTCGTGTCGCAATTGAAAGCGGGCGATCACATCGTTTCTGTAAAGGATCCATACAGCTGGGCAACGCATCTGTTTACAAAGATCCTATCTCGATTCGATGTTCAGACGACCTTTGTTGATGGGACAAAGATCGAGAATTTTGAAAATGCCTGCACAGACAAAACAAAGCTAATATATCTCGAATCGCCGAACACATGGACGTTTGAGCTTCAGGATTTGGCGGCAGTTGCGGCTTTTGCAAAAAGTAGAGGTATCACGACCGTCGTTGATAACAGCTACTGCACCGCCCTGTGCCAACGTCCGATGGATCTCGGCACTGATCTGGTAATTTACTCGGCGACCAAGTATTACAACGGTCACAGCGATGTCGTCGCGGGAGCAATCCTCGGCTCGGAAGAGCAAATGACAAAGATATTTCACAACGAATACATGACGTTCGGCAACATCCTTGCCCCGCAAAACGCGTGGCTGATGCTCCGCAGTCTCCGCACATTGCCGATCAGGCTCAAACAGTCATCGGAAAGCACATTGAAGGTTCTTGAGTATCTGCAAGGCTCCCCAAAGGTCGAGCGAATTTGGTATCCTTTTCTTGAAGATAATCCGCAATTAGATCTGGCCCGTAAGCAAATGAAAATGCCGATGGGGATGTTTACCATTGCGTTGAAAAACAGAGATATCAGCTCGATAAAAAGATTTTGCGAAACGCTAAAATACTTTTTGATCGCCGTGTCCTGGGGCGGACACGAATCCCTGATAATGCCAAAATGCGGGTTTGTTGCAACGGACGATCCGCGGGTGAATATGATCAGGTTCTACATCGGACTAGAGGAAGCAGACGTATTAATAGTTGATCTGGACCAAAGTTTGCAGCAGGTGTAGGCCGATGGTGAATAAGATTTGAGCGAAGTACAAGAACAATTTACCTTCGATTTTCATAAAGAAACCGCCGAGATCATGTCGGGCGAGACAGATGAATTGAAGATCAAGCTTGGCGAATTTGCCGGCCCGCTCGACCTGCTTTTGTATCTTATCAAGCAGGAGCAAGCGGATATTTTCGACATTCCGATCGCCCGAATCACCGAGAAATACCTCGAATATATCCGAGTGATGAAGCGTCTCGACATCGCCGTCGCGGCCGATTTTCTTGTAATGGCGGCGACGCTTATCGAGATAAAATCGAAGATGCTACTGCCGCGCGACCCGGCCAGCATTGACGAAGAGGAGATGGAAGACCCGCGTCAGGAGCTGGTGGATCGCCTGCTGGAATACGAAAAATTTAAGACCGCCGCCGGAATGCTTTATGAACGTTCGACCATCGAGCAAGCTATATTTACGCGCGGGCCGATCGAATCCGACGATAACAACGCCGAGATCGACGCCTCCATTTTTGATCTGCTGACCGTTTTCCAAAAGATCGCTGCCCGTCACGTTGATGAAATCAAGATGGAGATTCAGCGCGAGGAGGTCTCGCTCGCGGATATGATCAAAAACCTAAAACAGCGGATCTTAGAATTGGGCGAGGTCAATTTGCTGACTTTTTTTGAGGAAATGCACACAAAGCGGGAGCTTGTCACCGCCTTCATCGCCGTGCTTGAGATCGTCCGCACCGAAGGCATCAGGTTGCTGCAAAGCAAGACGTTTGGCGACATTATCTTAAAGAAGATCTAACCACAGATAAACCCGGATAGACACAGATTGGCCTGATTCTTATCCGTGTTTATCTGTGTTAATCTGTGGTTTATTTTTTTATGGAGTTGGAAGAAACAGAAAAGCAAACGCGAACACCGGTCGAGCTTATGGCTCTGGCCGAGGCGTTGATCTTTGTCGCGGACGAACCGATCACGACGAAGCTTCTGGCTGAGGTCCTTGAGGAAGAGCGTGAGAGCATCGACGCTGCCGTAGAGGAGCTGAAAAAAGAATACGAATCACGTGAGAGCGGTCTACAGATTCGTGAGATCGCCGGCGGCTGGCAGATCTCGACGCGAACAGAATTTCATGAAGAAGTTCGCAGATTCCTCAAAACACGGCCGTCGGCAAAGCTGTCGTTAGCTTCTTTAGAGACTCTGGCTGTCATTGCGTACAAACAGCCCGTCACGGTTCCCGAAATCCTCGAAATTCGCGGCGTCCAATCGGCATCAGCCATCAAAACCCTTCTCGATAAACGCCTGATCGTCGCCAAAGGCCGCAAGGAGGCCGTCGGACGCCCGATGCAATATGGGACGTCAAAGGATTTCCTGATCCAATTCGGATTAAAAGATCTGTCCGAATTACCCAGTATCGAAGATTTTGAGGATCTCGTTAGTTGAGTCGGGGGCGCCGTTATGAAGATCAACATTATCGGCGACGGGTCGTTTGGAACATTCCTTAATGAATTGTTGTCCCCGCTATTTGATATCGATGTGGACGCCGACAGCGTCATCCTCGCCGTTCCGATCTCCGCGTACGACAGCGTTGCGTCCGAAAACCGGGACAAACACCTGGTCAATGTGTGCAGTGTTCAAAAACCGAGTACCGACACGCTCCTGAAATATACTGCGACAGTCAC
>JAYVDQ010000114.1:0-3672 GCA_043749325.1 Chloracidobacterium sp.
CGAGAAACGGCGACTGCGCCAGCGAAAAAGCGAGCGCGGTCTTTAAGGTGTAGTCGAAGATATCGTCGCCCGTCGTGTTCTCAAACTCGGTAAGAAGCAGAGCATCGCGCGCCCCGGAGAAATGCGATGTGGTCGGGCCAATTCTCTCCTGTCTGTTCGGGGCAACAGAACTAAAGATCGCCGTCGCGGGTTCATCGGCAGACGCCGGCCCTTCGAGCAGCGCATTTCCATCATCGAGACAGTAGAGCAGCGTGTCGTCGTAATAATCCCGCCTGCAATCAGGGCATCGTTTCATTATTTCACCTTACCCGGACCCCACAATGCTCGGCCGGAGAATTTACCTGTATGGTCGCCGTTTTTTAGCAACCGGACGCCGTTCACAAATACATCTCTGACACCGACCGAATACTGGTGCGGTTTTTCAAATGTCGCTTTGTCCGCAATTGTATTTGGATCGAAGATTACCACATCGGCGAAATAACCCTTTTTCAGAAAACCCCGGCGGTCGAGGCCGAGATTTGTGGCGGGCAGGCCGGACAATCGGCGCACGGCCTCCTGAAGCGAGATGACCTTTTCCTCACGCACATATTTGCCGAGAAGTCTGGCAAAATTACCGTATGCACGCGGGTGCGGATTGGATTTCAGGAACGCACCTTCGGGCGCCATCGATTCCGCGTCGGACCCGAACGAGACCCACGGATATTTTATCTGCTTCTTAATGTTCTCTTCGTCCATCAGAAAATAGACCGTACCGACGCGGGATTGGTCTTCGAGGACCAGGTCGAGAATCGTGTTTTCCGGGTCGGTGCCACGCATTTTGGCAACCTGGGCAAGGGTTTTGCCGGTTAGCGGCTTGAGTTTGTCGTTCTTAAAGCCGACCAACAGGACCTTGTCGGCTGAGCCTGCGGCGAGATATAGATTTTCCCATTTATCAGTCGGCGTTCGAATTTCCTCAACGATCTTTTTGCGGGTAGCCGGGTCCTGGATTCGTTTGAATAATGCGGGATACCCGCCGTCCAAAACCCACGGCGGCATGGCGGCGTCAAGACCCGTCGCTCCGGCCGGATAGTTGTACATATCCGCGGTGATCTTCATTCCGCTTTTGCGTGCCTTTTCGACCATTGCGAGGACCTGGTCCATCTTTTTCCAATTATTCTTTCCGGCGGCCTTGAGATGGTAGATTTCGGCAGGGATCTTTGCCTCGCGAGAGATGCGCATCAACTCCTCGACCGCCTGAATAAGCTGATTTCCCTCGCTCCGCATATGCGAGATGTATTTGCCTTTGTACTTGGCCGCAACCTTGCACATTTCTATCAACTCCTCCGTTTTTGCGTAAAACGCCGGCGCATAGATGAGGGAAGAACCGATACCCAGAGCACCGGCACGCATCTCTTTTTCGACCAAATCACGCATCTGCTGCATCTGTTCCGGCGTCGGCTGTTTATCATCGTCACCGAGAACATACTGCCGAATTGTAGTTGCGCCAACATACGAAGCGACATTTTGCGAAACGCCGCGTTTTTCGAGATATTGAAGATATTCGGCAAGCGTCGTCCAACCGATGTCGTATTTCAGATCGCCCTGATCATCCTTGGCCATCTTTTTCATCCGGTCATTTAATGGCCCCATCGAATTCCCTTCGCCAAAGATCTGCGTCGTGACGCCCTGCTTCAACTCACCCATCGAACGCGGATCGACGATGATCGATTCGGTCGACCACGACAGCATATTGATAAATCCTGGTGCGACGGCCATCCCGCTCGCATCGACGACCAGCGAGGCTTTTGACTTGCTCAAATTGCCGATTTTGATCACAACATCGCCTTTAATACCAACATCGGCCTTGTAGGCCATGCCGCCGGTTCCGTCATAGACAGTGCCGCCCCTGATGATCACGTCAAAAGCGTTTTGAGGTTTGCTTTGGGCAAATGACTCGGTCATCACCGATAAAAAAGCTATTAGCAGCAGAAACATAGTAAGTTGTCGGTTCATAAATGTATTTCATTTGGTGTAGTTGTTGGCTCTTTGCGTCAATCGTACCGTCTCCGTAGCCCGTCAACGCCGATCAGCGAGCGGATCTCGTATCTTCCTAGTTTTGCGCCTTCGGTTAGTGTCATTTCTTTAGATCCGCCGCCCAGTTGAGCACGAGGGTCAGCGGTTGCGTATTCTCGGCGTTCGCCAGGCTATTTACAACAAATCGCTGGCCATCCTGTGTCGGAACATAGTAATTCCTGTCATCTGCAAGCCCGGTGAGCGGGACGGCTGTCTGGAAAAGTGGTTCGGGCCGCCCGACATCGAGCGACGCTCCTCCCCCAATCGCTACAGCCATTAAGCTGCGATCCGAAGAAATATAAAACAATTCCTTGCCGTCGCCACGCCATTGCGCTTGGTCGCCCCCCGCGGTAGAAACCTGCCATTTGCCGCTGCCGACGGGGAAACTCTGGATATATACCTCCGCTCGGCCCGATTCATCTGACGAATATGCGATCCATCGCCCGTCGGGTGAAAATTGTGCGTGTGACTCAACAAACTCTGTTTGCAAATATGGAAAAGGCGTCCGGTCGCCAAACATCGGCAATATCCAAAGATCAAATTTTGTTTTGGAACCAGCGTTCGTTTCATACAAGAGATATTTACTGTCACGCGACCAACTGTCTGGGAAAGACAGGGCGGTCCCGCTCACGATCATATCCTCGCCTCCTGAACCGTTTGAAGCTCTCGTGTAAATGGCTGTCTGGTTTGAGTTAATCGATGTATATGCGACCCGGCTCTCATCGGGCGAAAACAGCGAAGAAGACTGGCTTGAGGGATCGAAAGTTAACCTCGTTGTGCTGCCTCGAGTCGTGTCTAACAAGAATATGTCAGATGCCAATTCATCGCCGCTGCCACCTCTGCCAAACAAAAGTTTCTTCCCGTCCAGCGATAATGCCGGCTCGTGATAATCGCCGGGATCGGTGATGGCTCCGAGTGATTTGCCGGACCGGTCGAACCATATCAGACGCGTTATCTGTAGGTCGCCGGTGCGGTAAAGCAGCCGCCCGCCGGCCGCGGAGAAAGATGCATAAGCGGTCGGCCCGGTCTCCCCTGGGAAAATGCGTAAGCCCGGGACGAGCGGAGCCGCTTCACCGGACAACTCCAGTTTGCTCGCGTCGAACGGCTGAGCCATAAGCGTAGAATCTCTGACAAACAAAAGGAAGCCCTTGCCATCCGCTTCGACATACGAACCCATTACAGAAGCCTGAACAATAAATTTCGAGACCGGCGAGTCGATGGACGCCACATACAGCCCTTGCTGTTCAGGCTGGTTTCCGCGTCCAAAGTAAATGAAATGCCTGCCGTCAGCCATCAGTGACGGCCAGCGATGCGATCCCTGTCCTTTCTCACCATCCAAAACGGTAAACGGTGTGGCGGGGCCGCCGGATGCCGAGATACGCAAAAGCGGGGAAAGAGTGCCCGGGCTGAAAATGATCGTTCCATCCGCCGCCCAGATACCGCCACGCGGGTCCCCAGACGCGTCAGCCAATGTCTGGATCGGCCCGCCGCCAGCCTCGATCTTACGAAGCTTGCCGCCGGCGAAAAAGCCCAAAGATCGGCTGTCTGGCGACCAAAAGGGAAATGCTGCTCCTTCGGTGCCTGTTAGCTGGCGGGCATCGACCGACGAGAGCGGCCGCA
>JAYVDQ010000115.1:0-3173 GCA_043749325.1 Chloracidobacterium sp.
GCCGCAAGAAAAATTTCAGCTTCAAGCCTCTCTACTCCAACGTCTTTCAACATCAGAGTACCCATCGCCACCGTTTAATTCATCATGCCATCTCCTTAATCCCTGTAAATTCTTTCTTGAGTTAGAATGTAATTATGAAAGTACTTATTACAGGTGCAAGCGGTTTGGTCGGGACGGAATTGCAAAAATCTTTCGCCAAAAAGGGCTACGACATGCTGTTGGCTTCGCGCAAAGAGTCGACGGATGACAAGCATATCCAATGGAGCATCGAGGAAGGCTTTTCTGAACCGGAAAAACTCGAGGGAATCGACGCCGTCGTCCACCTCGCCGGTGAAAACGTCAGCGGGCTTCGCTGGACGGAAGAAAAGAAAAAAGCCATACGCGAGAGCCGCGTGCTCGGCACACGAAATGTCGTAGATGCGATCTCTAAACTAAAAAACAAGCCTAAAGTGTTTGTCGCGTCATCGGCGATCGGTTTCTATGGGGAGCGCGGCGACGAAGCGGTCACCGAATCAAGTGCGGCGGGAGATAACTTTCTCGCCGGCGTCTCAAAGGATTGGGAAGCCGAGTCGCGCCGGGCTGAAGACGCGGGCATCCGCACCGTTCTTCTCAGGACGGGCATCGTTTTATCGAGGGAGGGCGGTGCTCTCGGCACAATGCTTACGCCGTTCAAACTAGGCGTCGGCGGCGTGGTCGGCAGCGGCAAACAATGGATGAGCTGGATCTCGATGGATGACCATATCGCGGTCATCAACTATACGATCGAAAACGAAAACATCCGCGGTGCTGTCAATTCTGTCTCGCCGCATCCTGTGACGAATCAGGAATTTACAAAGACTCTGGGCGAAGTTCTCTACCGTCCTACATTTCTTCCGCTGCCCGAATTTGCAGTTAGTATGGTCTTCGGCGAAATGGGCGATGCTCTGCTGCTTGCAAGCACAAAAGTCCTGCCAAAACGTCTCCAGGACGCCGGATTTGAATTTAAGTATCCCGAGCTAAAAGCGGCGATAGAAAATGCGGTTAAGTGATTTTGAAGAGAACAGGTCTGCTCGGTGAGGCGTCGGCTTCAAATGGGGCGATCTGGAGATTCAGTAGGTACGTTCCGTCCGTGACTTCGTTTGGAACATATATCAATTCTGTAATTGTGCTATATATGCGAGTAGCCGTATGCGTTTCAAAACTTCCGGGCTCGACATCCCAAAAAATACGATGATTTGAGAGTTTGCCCTCGTCATAGATGCAGTCGATAGAGGGCAGATCAACCACTAGATGCTTGAAGCCGCATTCGACTATGTACGCCATCGCGTCAGCAGCAAAATACGGTGGTATATTCCTCTCATCATAATTCCGCGTTAGTTTAGAATCGTCATTTGGCAGCGTGCGAATGATCAGGGCCGTCGGAACGCGGGCCAGCTTGCCCGCAAATTCCGCTCCCTGCGTCGAAATAGTCGTTTCGAGCCCCCCCCTCGTGACCAACGCATCTTCCGCTTCACTGGATCGCACCGGCTCAATTGACACCAAAATCGCTGGAATAAACACATCCTTCAAACAGTCCCGTATGGCGAGCCGTTCATGCGTTATATGACCGACGCATTCCGTATGCGTGCCGTTGCAGTGCGGGATCAGCGTATATTGCTCAAAATTAACGCTCCCGCCGCGCCGCGTATCGCCTACCATGTCGCCAGCCTCGCAAACCTTCGATTTCGCGGGCTCGACACCGTAAGCATTCGGCTGCGGGCCATTGAAAGCGAGCGGTATCGAGATGTCGATCGGGTCCTTGAGTTCTTCGAGATCAATCATCGTTCCCGCCTTTCAAATTCATTATCTTATTATGGACATTTTCAAGTTTGATCTCGCTCACATTTTCAACCTCAGCACATATCCCCATAAGCAATCGATCCTGAGCATTCCCCTTCGCCTTTGCGACCGAATAAGCCATGTCCTCGCGGAATGTGACCATCGAGTATTTAGAAAAATAATCTGGATAGGCTTGTTCGAGCTTGGTTTCCAGCTCTCGTTTTCGTACGAAGACAGGATCGGCGACGGCGTCGCGCATCTCATAGAAATTCTCTTCAGCCATATCGGCAAGGGCGTCGGTATTCGCCTTTCGCAATTCGCCGTATTCCTCGTAGACCGTTTCCCATTCGGTGCCGTGTTTTGCAATTAGTTGGTCCAAAACTCGGACATCCTCAAACGCACAATTCATCCCCTGTCCATAAAATGGCACAACCGCGTGGGCTGCGTCACCAAGCAGCAGAACCCGGCCGCCGGCGTTCCAGGGGAAACATTTGATTGTGCCAAGATTGCCCGTCGGGTTTGTGAAGAAATCATCCGCCAACGTTGGCATCAGCGGCACGGCATCAGGGAACTCTTGTTCGAAAAACTCACGAACCGATTTTGCCGCAGATTCATTCGGATGACGCGGATCAGCAGAATTTTTCTGATTTGCGCTGATCTGCGTTGCTCTGCGACTAATTTCTTCGAGGCTAGTCTCGCCTTTATGAGCCAGAAACAGCGTACAAGTAAAGCTGCCGTCGAAATTCGGTAACGCGATCATCATGAACTTGTGACGGGGCCAGATATGAAGGGCCTTTTTCTCGAGGAGAAAATCGCCGCCAGATGCCGCAGGAATATGTAGCTCTTTATATCCATGTTCAAGGAAGACCTGTGATAATACAAAGCCCGGGACCTCACGGGCCAGCGAATCCCGAACGACAGAACCCGCGCCGTCCGTCGCGATCACGGTGTCGGCCCTTGCAGTCGTCCCGCTTGAAAATCGAGCCTCCCCGCTCGAACAATCAAAATCGACGCATCGCTCATTAAATTGAAAAACGACACCTGGATATTTCTCGGCCTCGTTTATAAGAGCAATATTAAGGCCGGAACGTGAGATTGAATTAATATACTCGCCCTGGCGCCCGCTGTAGGGCAGCAGTTTGGTACCGCCTACAGTAGAATGGATCATACGCCCGTACATCGGCACGGCCTCGGCAAGTATATATTCGTCTAAGTGTATATGACTCAGCGCTGCTATGCCACGGTCCGAGAGCGCAAGGTTGATCGAGCGGCCGGCGCCTACCTCATCCGAACGCACGTCGTCGCGCGCCTCATAGACGAGCGGTTCTATCCCACGTTTGGCGAGATAGATTGCCAGCAGCGAACCCGCCAGCCCT
>JAYVDQ010000116.1:0-3244 GCA_043749325.1 Chloracidobacterium sp.
CCCGGAAGATGGATATTCTCTTTTGGTATTGTGTGTGAAACGTGGTTAAGGAGCATGTCGGCATCGGCGCCTAACATTTCCTGAATTTTACTGAGATCAACGGACATCAATTCTCTCCTGAAATAATAAAAATGTATTAAAACAAACTGATTTTTCCGCAATTATATCACACATCCGCGCGGGCGTTTGACCCGCATGATATCAATATAAAAAGGCCGGGAATTGGTTCCCGGCCTACTTAATAACGAACGTTGCCTGTTCGATACCTACGGCGATACGACGTTGCCGTCCACGTCCAAATAGACCATCGGCCAGCCGAGTTCCTTAAGTCCCGGCTCGACCACCTTGCGGTCGCCGACAATGACGATTGCCATCTTCGACGGGTCCAGGTACTTGTTTGCAACACGATTTACATCATCGATCGTAACTGCATTGATTTTCGCAATATAATCGTTAAAATACGAATCCGGCAAATCATAGGTAACGAGATTAGCAAGCTGATTGGAAATGCCGCCGACCGTCTCAAAACCGGCCGGGAACCGGCGGATAAAGGACTGTTTATTAACCTCAAGCTCTGTAGCCGTCACCGGACGCCCGCCGCGGATGCCGTTCAATTCCTTCATGAATTCCTGAATGGCTTCCTTAGTCGAAACCGTCTGGACCTCACTGGAAGCGGCGAAAGGTCCCGCACCACGCCTGGGTGTGAATCTACTGCCCGCGCCATATGTATAACCCTTATCTTCACGGAGATTCATATTTAGCCGGCCGGTACTGCCGCCGCCGAGGATCGCATTCATAACCTGGACCGCGTAGTAATCGGGATTGCTACGGTCGATGCCCACCTGGCCGATCTGAACGGACGACTGAGCGGCCCCCGGTTTGTCGACCAAATAGATCGCGGGTTTTGCGGCCATCTTTTCGTCGGTCGGGGTAGGCGGGACTACATTACCCGGTTTCCAATTGGCAAATGCTTTTTCGAGACGGGCCGTGATATCTGCGGTCTGAACGTCTCCAACAACAATGAGCGTCGAATTATTAGGCTTATAGTAAGCATCGTAAAAACGCACGAGGTCGTCGCGGCTCATCGCCTTAATGGTTTTTTCGTCACCGCCGAGTTGGCGGCTGTATGGCTGGTCGCCGTATAGCACCTTGTCATAAACGACTGCGGCGACTGCGGTGGCGCTCGCTTTGCGTTGGGGGAACGAACTCAAGGTGCGATTTTTGAGAGACGTAAATTCTGAATCCGGGAAAGCGGGATTGGTCACAATATCCGCGTAATAATCGAGCGATTTATCCAGATTCCTGGTCAGGGTCTGCATCGACACGCCACTGTTGTCCCAGCCCGCGCCGGCATTTATTTGCGTTCCGATCGACTGCAAACTATTTGCAATGTCGATGGCCGAATGTGATTTGGTGCCCTGGTTAAGCATCGAAGCAGTCATCGAAGCCACGCCCGATTTGTCAGCAGTCTCAAGCGTTGCACCGGCGTTGATGACAAGATTCATCGATACGATCGGCAGTTCGCTCTGACGTACAACCCAAACGTTTAGGCCATTTGAAAGCTTGGTTTTCTCGATCGCAGGCAGAGTAAATTTCGGATTCGGGCCCGCCTTTGGCAGCATCGCCTCTTGTTTGGCGATCAGAGCGTCGTTTTTCTTCTTAGTTTCAGTTGATGCCGGCTTGTCAGCCTGCGCGGGTGGAGGCGGTGTCTTGCTGGGAATGTAGCTCATCACTAGATGATTCGCAATAAGGTATTGATTAGCGACACGCTTTACGTCGTCCGCGGTCACCTTGCCGTACCGGTCGAGGTCAGCCTGAAAATAGTTGGGCTTGTTCAGATAACCGGCGTAGTCCGCGATCCGGCCGCCTACGCCTAGGACGGTCTGGAGACCAAAGATCGCCTGGGCCTGACGGCCACTGACGGCACGACTTACTTCCTCGGCCGTCGGGCCATCCTTTTTGATCCTCTCGATCTGGATGTTGATCTCTTTTTCAACATCATCGAGTGATTTACCCGGACTGGGAATCGCACCGATCTGAAAGAGGCCGCCAACCTCATTGGTGCCATCACCAGCAAATACCTGAAGCGCCATTTTCTTGTCGTAAACGAGGTCGCTTTGCAGACGCGAGCCGCGTCCGGAGGAAAGTACGTTCGCGAGTATATCGAGAGCCGCCTCATCCGCCGCGTATTGCCGCACCCCGGGCCAAACTAGCGCCAGGCGTGAAAGACGTGCGAATGGGTCCTCATAGACCTTGCGGATCACACTATTGAGTTGCGGCTGTGCAGGACTCGGCCGGTTGATCGCGGCACCTTTCTTGATGGGACCAAAGTATTTTTTGACCCAACCCGTTGCTTGCTTTTCATCAAAATCGCCAGACAGAACGAGGACCGTGTTGTTAGGAACGTAATACTGGCGGAAAAATGCTTTAACATCGTCGAGAGAGGCGGCCGTGAGGTCAGCCATCGAGCCGATCACCGACCAGTGGTAGGGATGGCCCTCCGGATACATTATGTCCCCGATCCGCTCGCTCATCGTGCCGTAGGGAACGTTGTCGACGCGAAAACGGCGTTCGTTTTTTACCACGTCACGCTGATTGTCGAGCTTGGCCTGGTCCATTGCGTCGAGCAGATTGCCCATGCGGTCGGCCTCCAGGTAAAGCGTGCGTTCGAGGAGATTAGACGGAATGGCCTCGAAGTAATAGGTGCGGTCCTCGTTCGTGGTGCCATTCACGTTTCCGCCCATTTCATCAACGGCACGCCAGCCGTCAACATAGTTCTTCGAACCCTGAAACATCATGTGTTCAAACAAATGGGCAAACCCGGTGCGGCCCGGTGCCTCATTCTTGGAACCGACATGGTACCAAAGATTTACCGCAACAATGGGCGTTGAATGATCCTGGTGCAGCAGTACCGTAAGGCCATTCTTTAGCTTGTATTCCTTAACATTGATCGACGGCAGTTTATCGCCGGACTGGGCAAATGCACTCAATGCCATAGCAAAGATGGCAATGAGCAGATAGATAGAAATTCTTGATTTTCGCATGTCAAACTCCTCTTGTCTCAATAGTCTAAATAAACGGAAATAGGCCAGAAGCTCTCGTTCTTAACGAAAAGGCTCCTAACCAAATTTTGATATTAAACTGTTCTACGAGTTCGGACTGGTTTTGGTTTCAACCTTGGCGATCGCCGCGATCTTGCCGCGTTTTGAAACAACTACCCCGCCCGGCTTTTCGACCGTGATCG
>JAYVDQ010000117.1:0-5605 GCA_043749325.1 Chloracidobacterium sp.
CCAAGCCCATTGGCCGCGGTGAATTTATCATTGGCAAGTATCTCGGCCTGTGCTTGACGCTTTTTGTCAATGTTGTGGTCATGGGCGTCGGCGTCACGCTCGCCTTGCTTTACGTCGGGGGCGGCCGGTTTGCCGGGACAATTTGGCTCGCGATACTGCTCATCTTTCTCGAACTTACGATCCTGACCGCCGTCGCGATAATGTTCTCTTCTTTTTCGACACCGGCATTGTCGGCCCTGCTTACTTTTTTTGTGTTCGTTATCGGACATTTTAGCTCGTCGCTCCGCGACCTTGCACAGGAGATGGGTTCGACGACGGCCCGTCTAGTTTTTGACACCATTTACTACCTGCTGCCAAATCTTTCGCACTTCAGTTTTATTACGGAGACCTCCAACGGCATGACGCCGCCGCCCTCCATGATCGGAGGCTCGTTGCTCTACGCTCTCGTTTATGACCTGGTCATTCTAACCATTACCGTTGTGATCTTTAGCCGCCGAAATTTTAAATGAAAAACGGTTCGATCTTGTCGAAAATAGTTGTGCCGGCTTTATTAATAATTGCCGGATTTGCCTCTGTTATCTGGCTGAGCGGGTTTATCGAGCGAAATCGCCCCCCACTGCCCGAAGGTTATGGTGACACCGATCTTAGTATGAATGGCTCACAGCTTAAGGGTTTTGCGTTAGGAACCGAGGGACTGATCGCCGACTGGTATTTTATTCGTTCGCTACAGTACGTCGGCAATAAGATGCTAAATAGCAAAAGCGAGACGATCAACATCGACGACCTTAGAGACCTGAATCCGCGTCTGCTTTATCCGCTCCTAAACAACGCGACGGATCTCGACCCGCATTTTATCGCGGCCTATTCATACGGCGCAATGGTTTTACCGGCTGTTGACAAGGAAAAAGCTGTCGAGTTGACAGTCAAGGGTATTGCGAAAAACCCCGATTCCTGGCGGCTGTACCAACACCTTGGCTACATATATTGGAAGCTTGGAAGTTATGACAAAGCCGCCGAAAGTTATGAAAAAGGCTCAGAGATAGCGGGCGCTCAGCCCTTTATGAAACTGATGGCCGCGTCCATGAAGGCCGACGGGGGCAGCCGCGAAACCGCGCGTTCGATATATCACCAAATGCTTGACAGTTCCGGCGACGAGCAGGTCCACATCACCGCCGTTCGGCGATTGAACGAGCTTGACTCGCTCGACGAACGCGAAGCCATCGACAAAACGCTGGCGGATTTCAATGACAGGAAGGGGCGCTGCGCCGCCGGGCTTGGCGAGATATTGCCGGAATTATCCCGGATCAAGCTTCCGGCCGGTAACGAATTTGAGATCGACAGGTCAAATCGTCTTTTGGATCCAACAGGCGCTCCGTATATCCTCGACCGAGACAAATGCAGGTCCGCGCTCGATCTCGAACACACCGGCCTGTCCCGCTCGAGCAACTGATGGAAACGAGCAATAATATTAAAGATGAACGCGATGACGACCGCGCGGATACGCTTGAGATCACGGGTCTCTCGACGGGCGCCTCTATCCTTGTCATCGTTCTCGTCGTTTCGGCCGTAATACTGCCGATGGCGTTCATGGGCGTGCCGGACGGCTACGATCTGATGCAGCATATCAGGTTCGCCGCCGCGTATAAGGACGCAATGCTGTCGGGCGAGCTGATACCAAAATGGCCGGCCAACGACAATTTTGGCTTTGGCGGTATCGGCATCAGATACTATCCGCCGCTCGCTTATTATGTTCTCGGGTTTACGAGGATAATAACGGGCAGTTGGTATCATAGCTTTTGGATCACCACGTATGGTTGGGCATTGCTCGGCAGCGCCGGCGTTTTTCTTTGGATGAAAGAATGGACGTCCAATCGTGCCGCGACGTTTGCCGCGATACTCTACATCCTCGTTCCATATCACACATTCCAGATCTACCAGGCCGTGCTCTATGCCGAATTCGCCGCCTCCGGGATCGTGCCATTTTGCTTTTTGTACCTGACCCGCGTTTGCCGGCGGCGAAGGTGGATCGACGCCGTCCTGCTGGCAATCTCGTTTTCCCTGCTGATCCTGACCCACATCCCGTCGGCCATTATTGCATCGCTTTGTATGGGGGCCTATGGATTGCTGATCATCGACTGGCGCGCGTTCAAGGATACTGCGTTGAAACTCGCTGTGGCGGTCTCCTTAAGCGCCCTGGCGGCCTCATTTCACCTGGTAAAGGCCCTGACCGAGGTCGATTGGGTACAACACAATTCGCCCCAGTTTTTCGGGAAGGGTTATTACGACTACAAAAGCTACTTTTTTCCGATATATTTTTCCGCACCGTGGCACCGGTATGTTGAAAAAATGCTTTGGCATTTCGATACGATAATTTTACTGACGCTGTTGCTTTTTGTACTGGCCGCAGTCGCCTTTTTGGTTAACCGCTCAACGAATGAGCAACGCCCGATCAAATCGAAAAATATCCGGGCAGTAATAATTACCGGGTTATTTTCCGTGTTCATGTTGTCGATCGGAAGTTCGTTTATATGGGATGCAGTTCCGCTGCTGCAAAAGATCCAGTTTCCGTGGCGGTGGCTTTCGATCGCCTCGGTCATGGGGTCGGTTACCTTTGCCATAGCCGCCGCGAGCCTTATATTTACAGGAAAAAAATTGAACCGTCTGGCAGCTTACCCCATCGTTTTATTTATCCTCGTAGTTGTGCTTTTCGATATTTCGCAAAATATTATTCCCTCGATCCCATTGCAAAAGCCCGTTTTTGAGGAAAAAGTCGCCAACATGTACAACGAAGAGGGATGCGAATGCTGGTGGCCGATATGGGCAAAAAGCGGGGCTTTCGAGCAGCCTGAGCGGGCCGTTACGGGGTCCAGAAAAGCCATCGTCTCCGACTGGTCAGGCGAATCGCGCGATCTCATGGTCGAGGCTGGCGACGCCGTGGATCTAAGGATCGCGACGTTTTATCATCCGTATTGGATAGCCACGGTAAACGGCGTTGCGGTTCCGATAACGAATGACGCAAATGGCGCGATCCTCGTAAAATTACCTGCTGAAACATCACAAGTTCATTTATTTTTCAAAGAACCGGCGTTATTGGGCGTGGCCGTGATCGTTTCGGTTTTTGTATGGAGCGGATTCGCGGTATTTTTCGTGGGATACTATTTGCGGCGGAGAAGGCAGACACCGCTCCACATCTGATAGAACCATGGCATCTGCAACTATTCACAACACAAATCTCGGCCATTTCATTCTGATAGGCGCTTTTGCGGTCATCGCCATGATGCCTTCGTATTTCGGCGGCGTGCCCGTAGCAAACGACCAGGAGCAGCACTATCAATTTGCATGGACGATATATGATTCCGTCCGGGCAGGCGATGTATATCCGAGCTTGTCTGGAGAAACCAACCATCAGTATGGCGATTACGGCCTCCGGTTTTATCCGCCGTTGACCTATTACGCTCTCTCGCTCGTCTATTTCGTCGTGCAGGACTGGTATTTCACGAGCCTCATCGCATTTACCTTGGTATTTCTTTTAGGCAGCATCGGTATTTATCTATGGGCGAGGGACGAGCTAGGACCGACGCAGGCCTTGATAGCCGCGCTCATCTATACTCTCGCCCCATATCATCTCAACCAGATCTACAACAATTTCCTGCTTGCTGAGTTTTTTGCGACCGCGATCATTCCCTTCTGCTTTCTATTTTTGACGCGCCTTTGTCGCAACGGACGCTGGGTAAATGTCGTTGGGCTGACCATCGCCTACGCCACGCTTATCCTCACGCACCTGCCGCTGACGATCTTGTGTTCGCTGGCGATGGGATTGTACGCGCTGCTTCTCCTGCGAAAAACTGATCTTGTGACAACAATGGTAAAACTCGCCATTAGCGTGCTGTCAGCATTAGTAATGACCTCATTTTATTGGTCACGATGGCTACCCGAGCTGCAATGGATCAAACATTCAACCTTAAAATATTTCATCGCGACCTGGGATTACAGCTCCAACTTTCTGCTGCGGCCGTCTCATTTCACAAATTTTGCCGACGACGCGTCGAATCTGTGGTTTGCCGACGCTATGTTGTTGGTAATGTTGCTGACAAGTCTCCCGACACTCATCTATCTGGCAACAAGAAAGCTGGCGATGTCGCGTTTTATGAACGCCATCGCCATCGTCTCCGCCTTCGCGATAATTATGACGACGCCGGTTAGCTCGTTCGTGTGGGATAACGTGAGCTTTCTCCAAAAAATGCAGTTTCCGTCGCGATGGCTTGTGGTTGTGTCGGCGTTTGTGTCGGTCTTTGCTTCGGCCGGTATTGCCAAAGCGGCTGAGGCCGTCAACGCCGGGCGGCATGTTCTCATCACCGTCGGCCTGGGGATCGTGCTCGCAATATTTTTCTTTGCCGCCGTCTTTGTGCCAAAAGGGGCGTTTTTCAAACCCAGGGGCCAGCTAAATCAGGAAATGGCGTCGATCTCCGAATCCGAAGGCTGCGAGTGCTGGTGGCCCATCTGGGCCGAGAGATCGGCGTTTACTCAGACTGACAAGGTTGTCGCTATGGGACGAAATATTGATATTTCAAAGTGGTCGGCGCCGGATAAGCGGTTTAAGATCGATCCCGGTAATGCCGGCATAGCGACTATCCACGCATTTTATTATCCCCGTTGGCAGGCATCCGTCAATGGAGCACCCGCAGAGGTCAACCCTACTGAATCGGGTACAATTTCCATCCCGATACCCACGGAATCAGCGGATGTGGAATTGAAGTTTCGCGAAGCACCATACGTCAAAGGCGCAAATATTGCTTCCATCTCGGCATGGCTGATCGTATTAGCGTACAGCGTTATTTTGTTGTTAAAATCACGCAGGACAGCTAACTTACAAAATTAGACATATGGAATACGCCGTCGAAATAGATCATCTGTCAAAGGACTACGAGACCGGTTTCTGGAAAAAGAAACGCGTTCGAGCACTCGACGATCTGACGCTTAACGTGCGTCCGGGCCAGATATTCGGCTTTCTCGGCGGCAACGGAGCGGGCAAAACCACGACCATCAAGACACTGATGCGTCTGATCTTTCCGACAGAGGGCTCGGCAAAGATACTCGGCTGTGATATCGCGGATGTGCAGATGCACCGGCGGATCGGGTATTGCCCGGAAAATCCATACTTTTACGATTATCTTACGGCCCGGGAACTGATGAATTATTTCGGCGAGCTTTTCGGGTATGACGCCGCGACACGCCGAACCAAAACTGAAGAATTGTTGGGCGTCGTCGGTCTCCAGGAAAAGGATTGGAAGCGGCAGCTTCGCAAATATTCCAAGGGTATGCTGCAACGCGTCGGCCTCGCCCAATCGCTAATTAACGACCCGGAGATCGTCTTTCTGGACGAGCCAATGAGCGGCCTCGACCCGGTCGGCCGACGCGAGATTCGTGAGATGATCGCCGGTTTGCGTGAAAAAAGCGTGACCGTCTTTATGTCCACTCACATCTTGTCCGACATCGAGGCCCTGTGCGATGAGGTTGCAATCCTTCGCAACGGCAAACTGGTCGCAAGCGGCAATCTTGGTGACCTTCTCCAAAATGACGGCGAACATCGCGTACTCGAGATCAG
>JAYVDQ010000118.1:0-2088 GCA_043749325.1 Chloracidobacterium sp.
TCAAAGCTGATCGCTACGACGTCGAAATCCTTTCCGGCGTCGAACGAAATCCCCTTGAGCGATCCTGTCAATCCGTTCAAAACCTGATTGCAAAGCATCGGGCACTCGTAATAAACAAATGCAAGGATCACCGGCCGGCCATTATTGAAATAATTGCCAAGCTTTACGACACGGCCGTCCTCGTCTTTCAATTCGGTGTCGAGCGGCATCTGTCCGCCGAGCTTTTGTTCGATACCGATCGTCTTTAGAGCTTCGGGCAGGCCGTTCGGCTCCGACGTTGACGGATCATAATATCTTGGCGAATACAGCGGCGAACTGTAATGTTCGCTCTTTTGAGCGGAAGCGCTCAAAGTGAAAAGTGAAAAGTGAAAAGTGAAAAGTAAGAAGAAAAGAGCAAAGGACAGCCCCCGGTGCGTAAGGCCTGCCGCGGCAAAACTTTTAGTTTTTAGTTTTTCACTTTTCACTAATTGTTTTTCACTTTTCACTTTTTATCTTCTCTTTTCCGACGCGAGACGTCCGGCGCTTGAATCCGAAACAAACACGTGCGAATTCTTAAAGAATTCCTCGGCCTCGGGACCGGATTTTGCCTTCACGTTCTGGGATAAAAATTTCGCCTTTGCCTCGTCTATCGGCATGACGGTGACCATTCCGGTCTTTACATCCTTTCGGCCGTATTCCCACATATGATCCGCCTGCTTCTTAAATTCGTTGTACTCGGCTGATGGTTCCATCAATTCCAAATTCACCCGCCCTTTGTCCGATTCGATCCCGAAACCGGGGGCAAGTTGGAGACGCGGTTCCGGCGGCAGACGTTCCTTTTCGCTCATCATCATCGGATTGGCGTTTTCCGCATTTTCCTGTATGGAATAATCTTTCAGGACATTGAGAAACGCCCACATCAAACCAAATGTGATGACGATCAACAAGAAAAGCCCGATCGCGAACGAAAAAATGCCCTTTAGCCCAATTTCATTCTCTTCGTACGGTTTGTTTTGACTTTGCGCCATGTCTTCGTGTTTCTTTGACGACATATTATCTTTCCAGTCTCAGAACTTAGTGCCCTCTGCCATGCTCGATCGCGCCTTCAAAATATGGATCTTTTGCCGGAACGAGCGGCCGCTTGAGCAATTCTCCAAAAAACCACCAAAGCCAGATACCACCGATCGCTATCGGGGCGACAAAATCCAGCCAGCTTACGTAAAACGACCCCTGCTCAATGCCACCCGGCAGCACGCGATTACTTGGTCCGATGAGGTAAAACATATCAACGAGCCGCATGACTAAAATAAAGATCGCCAGCGTCGCGATCCACCTTGCACGGCGTTTGAAGTCCTGCTGAAGCAGTACCAGGAACGGAAATGCGAAATGGAACGCGATCAATCCGATCCCGACATAGCCCCAACCGCCTTTCATTCTCGTAAGCCACCAGCCCGTTTCCTCAGGCAAGTTGCCCGCCCAAATGATAAGAAACTGCGAAAAGTTGAAATACGCCCAAACCATAGTCAGAGCGAGCATCAATTTTCCGAGATCGTGAAAATGCCTCTTGCCGACGACCCTATCCATAGGAGCTTTGTCCGACAGAAACGCAAGGATTGTCACGACAAAGCAAAAACAGCTCAAGGCCCATCCGGCCACGAACAATAGACCCCAAATGGTCGAAAACCAGTAGGCATCAAGCATCAGCATCCAATCGACCGCGGCAAACGTCACGACCAATGCGTAAATGACAAGCGTCGGGCCCGAGAAACGCGAGGCTTTTTCGAGCACTAATCGCGATTCTTCGACCGTCTGGGTCGTGTCCTGCTTCGCGGACCATTTGTTCAGCAAATGGACCATAACGCCAAAGAGGGCGAAATAGATCAGACTGCGAACGATCCAGAACCAAGGCGTCATGTAGATGCCGCGATGCTCCATAATGTGATCGGTCGGCGGGAGATGCGTCCATTCGAAAAAGGTTCTGGTCCAAACGCCGATCGCGAGAGGAATAAACAGTATAAATATCAACGGCAGCGTCCGCGTCGCGGCTTCCAGCGTGCGGCGGATAACAACGCCCCAGGCTCCGCCCGTCAGTTATTGCAGCATTAGAAC
>JAYVDQ010000119.1:0-7281 GCA_043749325.1 Chloracidobacterium sp.
CGATTAAAAGAACCGTTGATAAAAACGGCCGCCTTGAACGAAAGGGGCGCGCCCCTTTCGTTCAAAATAACCAAACCGGACATATAATGTGCTAACTAAACCGGACTTCTTCAGTTGCTATTAACAGGGCAAAAACCATATATGGAAAAAAACCAAGGATTTGTGGCACGATTTATCGACGTCTGCGGTACATCCGAGCCGGCCAATATTAAACGTTTGTTGAATATTTCATATCAAGCCGCCAAAAATTATCTTGGGGGACGGCTGCCGCAATCCGACGTGCTCATTCTAATTTCTCAACGCACTTCTTGTTCGATAGACTGGCTCCTGACCGGACGCGGAAAAAAATTTATCGTCGGTGTGGAGGTACAAGACAAACCTGTACTTACTGGCCAAACTGAAGCTTCGGTCAGAAGGATCTGTGTGGAAGTAATCAACGAAATTAACGGGAGACAAGAAATCGGTCAGCCGAAAGTCGTTGTATTACAGTCCAGCGAGTTAATGTCGGAAAAGGTGATGGACGAAGCCAACACCCTAACCGGTAGGGAACCTTAACGGCCGCGAGGAACTGAATCCGTGGGCGGTAATTAAAATAATCCCAGCGTATCGTTCACAAAATCAATTGCGAGGTCTGTGCCTGCAATTATTGCGTCGGATACTGTTTCCGTACCATCGTCAGTCGGTTGAGCCATAAGGCATGGTACTGTGCACGGCGGCGGCGGACATCCTTGGGGCGGGCACTGATAGCCGCCGCCGCCCATGTCACCATCAGCAAAAGCAACGGAACCGAAAAGACAAAGTACCAGCGAAAGTTTAATTAAGTTTTTCATTTTTATTCTCCTAGTCGTTTTTTAAGTTGATACGAAAACGCATCGCGCATATAATAACAGAACCTTTGCTTCACCAAGCTATGATTACTCTCCACGCTACTTCGGCTAAAGAACCGGTTATTATTGCGAAAGCTCTCCTGACCCTTGAGAGACGTGGGCGGTATAACGAGGCTCTGGCCGAGATCCAACATATTTGGAAAGATATTCGGGTTCTGCCCGATGTCGATGGGTTTGAGCCAAGCGATGCCGCTGAGATTTTCCTTCGATGTGGTAGTCTCATCGGTTTTCATGGTCATAATGAACAGATCGCCGATTCGCAAATAACTTGCAAAAATTTATTAACGGATGCTCACGGTCGTTTTTCGAAACTTGGCGATGTCGAGAAGGTCGCCGAATGTGAGAACCACCTTGCTCTGGCCTATTGGAGAACCGGGGAATTTAACGAGGCGGAAACATTTATCATGGCCTCGTTTGCGCATGATATACCCGCGCTGTCGGATACACGCCTCCATTCTCATGTGGTTGCAAGCCTAATAAATCTTGCATGCCAAAAATACGAGGAAAATATCGAATATGAAGCATTGTTCGAAAGTAGTTTCCGACAATACGCATCGGATTATCTGAAAGGGATACTGTGTTCGAATATCGGTCTCTCGCATAAGAATCTCGGCAATATGCCGGAGGCCCTTTCCTATTTGGAACTGGCCAAATATCATTACGAAAGGTCGCGTCACAAGATTTACATGGGGACGGCCGAAAATAACCTTGCCCAGTTTTATAAGGAGACGCGGAGATTTGCCAAAGCCCACGAGGCGATAGACAATGCAACGCGCATTTTCAGACAGATTAAAGACAAAACGCGTGAAGGCTTTTCGTTTGACACAAAAGCTCTGGTCTATTTTGCCGAATCGAAATACGCCGATGCTCTTAAAACGGTCGATAAGGGCGTTTCGATACTTAGAAAAAGTGAAAATACCGCCTACCTCATCGAAACGCTGCTGACTAAAGCAAAGATCCTGCTCTTTCTCGACAATTTTTCGGAAGCCGTCCTCAACCTCAGCGACGCCGTGGTTATGGCCCGCAAGCAGACCGATGACAAGGCGGCTATGCGGCTGATCCAGGAATTCGAAACGGCTTTGGACGCCAAGAATTCGCCTCCAAAGAAAACCCTTGATAAGGGGGATTTTGAATTGATCCTGCCCGAGTCGATAGCCCAGTTCAGCGATTACCGGGGTGTTTGGATAATCAACTCGGGACTTGAAAGCATCGGGCTTGTGAAAGGGTCTCTCGCTATCGTCGCCGAAACCGCAGTTAAGAGAGGGGATCTGGCTGCCGTCGCCGAAGTCGAAAGCGGCGAGGTAACGTGCGGATTTTACGATGCGGATTTTGGCATTGTTTGTCTCGAAGGGACCGAGGGCGATCCCCGGATATTTAACGAGAGCGAGGTTCGCATGCTCGGCAAGATCGTCGGAGTCAGTAATTCCGACCTAAACGATGAGGGCAGGATGGTCGTCAAATCGCTAAACGTCTAACGAAATTCTCCTATATCCATACCATAGCGTTCCTTTACATATTCCTCGGCCGCGGCATTCACAGACCTGAGATTTGCCAGTCGTCGTTGTGACTTCTTGATGTGAACACGCGTTAGCGAGGCCATTTGGGCCAGCAGATCACGGCCCTCGGCCATCTCGGCCTCAACTTTTTTCCTGAGGATATTTAGCTCGGATAGTTCGGCGGCGAACCGTTCTTCGTAAAGGTCGTTAAGACGAGCTTTGATGTGAAATAACTGGCGGATCGCCCGGACGAGTTCATCGCCGACCGTAGCGCCACGCACGAGATCAGGGCTGTTGCGGTAGTCTTCGACCAGCTTGTTTAATTTTTTTTGATCGCCGGCCGAATACGCGGCATTTAGCTCCGCCATCAGAACGTGTCGTTTTTCTTTCTCGCGGGCGTCGAGCGCCAGATCAGGATGGATGATGCGGGCGAGATTGTGGTAAGCCTTTTTTGCCTCAGGGGTTGGATTAAAACGGAAATCGCCGGCTTTGGCATCCTCGGCTGCACGGGCGGCTGATTCCTCGGCACGCCGACGCATCGCCTCGGCTTTTTTCTTGATCTCCTCGTCGTCAGGAACCAGCTTTACTTCTTCTTCCGCGATCTCGGCCTCGATCTCGTCAAATTCAGCATACAGACGCGCAACGCCCATCGTGTACTGAGCCTCAAATTGCTTCTGGCGTGCTCGCAGATCGGCCATCTCTTCCTCAAGGTCGGCAAGCCGGTCTTTGAGACGTTCGAGGACGCGACGTTTTTTGTTGAGTTCAATTTCTTCCGGTGCGGGTGGGGTCATAGAAAGATGAATCTTACCGCAGAGACGCCGAGACGCAAAGAAAAAAGAGATGAAACCACAGATAAACACAGATGGACACAGATATAAAAAAGGAGATTGATGACTCTGCAGATACTCTTATCTGTGTTTATCTGTGTCCATCGGTGGTTTCATTTTCTTTCTAAGAATACAAATTCATCGGCCGCGTCAACAGGCCGATCGGATCTTCGACATTTAAGGCTTCGCGAACGAAATAGGGCTCACCGGCCGCGACGCCGATGAGCGAACCAAAATAGCGCGAGCGATTTTCGAGGTCATCGAGAAAGTGCTTTGACGTCAAACGAGTTTCCGGTTCGTTGGAGGACGGGTCGAAAAATTGCGACTTGTGGGCCCTAATCGCTTCCATTTTCTGCTCAAGAAAATCGGAAATATCGACGATAAAGGATGACTCGGCCCGCCACGAAAAAATATTATGAGCGACATTCGGCACCGGTATCTTCTCTCCGCTGGTCTCCGGGTTGTAGTTTTTCATGCTTGCGAGCCGGGCCGATTCGCGCACCAATTGGGCGATATGGTCGTGATCGGGGTGAGGATCACCGAGCTGATGCGTCAGTATAACTTTTGGTTTTAGCTGCCGCAGAACGCGGACCATCGCCGTACGTTCGGCATCACCGACAAAAACATGTCCGTCAGGCAGGCCGAGATTTTCGCGGAGGTCGAGCTTTAGTATATTAGCCGCTTCGATCGCCTCGGCTGCCCGGACGTCAACCGTGCCGCGGGTTCCCATCTCGCCGCGCGTGACATCGAGAGCACCGGTGCGGTAGCCGCGATGCTTCATTTTAAGCAAGGTGCCGCCGACGGTGAGTTCGGCATCGTCGGGGTGGGCAAAAACGGCGAGAATATCCACTTGGGTCATATAGTGAATTTACCACATAGGCAGTTAACAGGGATAAAAAGGATAAAAGGGATAAAGAAAAGTCAGGAAGAAATATCCCTTTTATCTCCTTCATCCCTGTTAAAATTGTCCTATGAAGTTAGTTGTTCTAGGTTCAGGTACGTCGATACCGCATCCGAAACGCAGCAGCTCTGGCTATTGGCTTGAAACCAGCGGCGGGACGCTCCTGCTCGATTGCTCGGCGTCGGCGGTCCATCGGATCACACAAGAGGCCCTGGACTGGACAAATCTCGATGCGATATGGATCTCGCATTTTCATCTCGATCACTGCGGCGGATTGGCCCCGTTTCTAGCGGGGACCAAGCATTCGGCGGAGATGAAACGGCGGACAAAGCCGCTGCGCATATTCGGCCCGCCGGGTTTGAAAGGGCTGATCGCGAGATTTGACGCGGTCAACAATTACCGGTTGCTGGAACAGCCGTTTCCTGTCGAGGTGATCGAGATCGAGGCTTTGGAAAAATTCGAGATCCTGTCCGGCGTCGAGGCGGTCGCAATGAAAACCCCGCACACCGATGAGAGCCACGCTATACACCTGCGGGATGCGAGCGGCAAAACCCTTGTCTATTCGGCGGATACCGGTTTTGCGGAGACATTCGCGGCGTTTGCGAACATAGTCGACCTCTTAATTTTGGAATGTTCGTATCCCAAATATAAGCCCGTCAAAAAGCACCTCGAACTCGCCGAAGCGATGCATCTAATCCGCAAAGCAAAACCAAAACGAGCCGTACTGACACACCTTTACCCGGAATGGGACGACGTGGATTTTGAGGAGGAAGTGGGGAAATTCGAGCCGTTGTGTGAGGTGATCGAGGCTAAGGACGGACTTGTTCTGGAAATATGAAGTTTCGGAATAAGTAGAAAGTTAAAGGTTAGAGGTAATAAGTGAAGAACTCTGAAGTTATTACTTTCTACCTATCATTTATCAACTATTCCGAAACAGCTCATTTGACGTTCCGTTTTGCCATTGCCATCAGGTCGGGGGGCATCCATTCTTCGAAGACCTTTTCTTCGGCTCCGGCGATGCCTTTTGTACGGTTGCGCCATTCCTTGGCCGGGTCGTCCTCGCGGCCGGACTCTTTCGGATAATTTTCGACCTGTTCGAGGCTGATGATGATGCCGTGGGCGACATCGTTCCAGTCTTCGTTTTGGATACCCCGGAGCACGACGGGCAGCCCGGCGGTCCAGTCTTCCTGAGGCGCGATGTTGTCATACTCGGGAATCGTCAAAAACGCCGTCAGCGGCAGCGGCTTGCCGCCAAACTCACTCATGATCTGGGCCTTTACGTCCTTGTAAGACGCACCGGGATTGGCCTGTCTCATCTCAAGAGCACGGCGGAAAATGTCGGAAACGGTTGGTTGATCTGCCATAAGATTATTAGGCAAAGATTATCACAGATCGACGCGGATATTAATTACGCGCCCAACTTTTATCTTGATGTTTTGCATCTGAAAAGATAGTCTTTTGAAACGGAGAATTATTGATGATCAAGAGTGGTTTTGTCATTGCCATTGTGTTATTTGCCTTTACGCTGGGGTTTGCTCAGAACGAGCAGTCGCCGATTGTCGAAAAGGAGATAAATTACAAGAATTGGACGTATAAAGACGTCCAGTCAGAGACGAACGTAAATCTTCGTGATCTGGCGAAAGGCAAAAAGCTCATGGTTGTCGTCTATTTTGCACCATGGTGCCCGAACTGGAAGCACGACGCTCCGTTTCTACAGAAGTTTTACGACAAATATAAGAGTGCCGGACTAGAGATCGTCGGCGTCGGTGAATACGATCCTGTCGCGTCGATGAAGAACAGTCTCGATACCATGAAGATCACGTTTCCCGTCGTGTCCGAATCGTTGGATCGCGCCGATAAGCAAAAAACGCCGCATTACGATTACCGTAAATCTACCGGCGATAACCGCAATTGGGGCTCGCCGTGGTACATATTCCTCGAACCCGGATCACTTGAGAAAAAGGGTGAGACCTTGGTAAAAAAGACGCATGTAATTAACGGCGAAATGATCGAGGTCGAAGGTGAAAAATTTATCCGTGAAAAGCTTGGCCTGCCGGCAATAGATCCCAAGGCGGCGACCGCTAAAAGCGACAAGATCGAGGTATGTGACCCTGTAAAACCCGCCGATCTCAAGATTCAACCTGTGAAAAAACCTTAATTTGTAATTCAAAAGAATTGTAAGGCAAAAGTAAAAAGGCAAAAACAAGAGGCTTTCTCCGGTTTTTGCCTTTTTACTTTTTACTTTTGCCTTAAATCTATCTTGGTAGAACAGCCAACGTATCGGTCAGCTTTTTCGCGATATCCCGGAGCGGCTCTTTAGCGGCGACGAATTTGCCGGCGATCGCTAAGTCCTCCGACTGGGCGGCGAGGTCGGTTATACCCTGGATATTGGGGAGGTATTTCTGAAGTGCGGGTTTCGTGCGGAATTCCGATTCAAGGCTTGAAAGCCCGTCCTTGATATTGCGTATGGCGTCGACGATTTCCTTCTTCTTGCCCTCGATCTTAACGACAGTCGCGGGCTTGAGATTGCCGGCCTTTGCATCTGCGTCGGCCACCTCGAGCCCTTGAGCGATCGTACCCAGCTTATTAATAAAACCGTTGACGTTCGAGAGTTGAATGTCCACCTTTTCGCGGGCCGCGCGGACATCCAGCGGCGGAACAACCGTAACCGGAGCTTTTTTAACGGGAGCTTTCTTTACCGGTTTCCGCTGCGCATGGGCCGCAACCGCAAAAAATATCAACGCCAGTAGAACCGTTGCCGCTAATCTAATATGTCTCATATATTTGCCTTCCTGTTAAAATGTTCTTAAAAATTTTATCATAGTCCTAATGGACAAGCGGTATTTAGAGGTTAGAAGGCTCGGTCGAGTTGGCTACGCAAACGCGCTTTGCTTGCAAAAAGAGCTTGAGGCGGAGGTCATTTCGAGCCGAAAGAGCGACTATCTGCTGCTGCTTGAGCACCCGCATACGTTCACGCTCGGGCGGCGCTCAAAGAATGACGGCGTGCTGGCAACGGCTGACCTTTTGAAAAATCTCAGTGTTGAGGTTTTTGAAACAGATCGCGGCGGCAAGGTCACGTATCACGGCATCGGGCAGGTGGTCGGTTATCCGATTGTCAACCTCTCGCCGGAGCGCGAGGATGTGCATAAATATGTCCGCGATCTCGAAAA
>JAYVDQ010000120.1:0-2196 GCA_043749325.1 Chloracidobacterium sp.
CGACCGCACGGCCGTAAAATTCGGCGGCGGTCAACACGGCCGTCGGGTTTTTTGGGTCGAAATAGACGACTATCACGTCAAGATCCGAATCGTAATCGAGGCCGCGTCCGCCGAGTTTGCCGAGAGCGAGGATTGCGAGGTCGAGGTTGACGACATCGGAACGATATCTTTGCTCGAGTTCGTCGCGAACTACTCGCAATGCGGCCGCAATGCTCGCCTCGGCAAGCTTTGTCTGGAGACGTTTGGCCTCGCGGATCGTGATCTTTTCAAAAATATCGCGGACGACTATCTCAAGCAGAAAGCTAGACCACAGCCGCCGCATTGCTGACAGACGTTGGCCGAAATCACGTTCCGCTTCGACAGCCTCGATCATTTCCAATACGTAATCCGGCTCGACAAATTCGGCCTCGGGGTCGGGAAGATGGGCGGCGAGATCGGGATTCGCGGCCAGCATTGCCGAGAAATGGGGCGAAACGGATGTGATACGCTCGAGTACCGCAAGATCGCCGCTGGTGGCCTCAAAATGGACATCGGATTTTTCGATTGACGCCATCACGTGCGACAGCGTGCGTTCCTGAACATCCGGAACCTCGGTGATCTCCAATTCGGGCGCAGAATTTTCGTCGATCTCGCCAAAAACGCGGGCAAATATCCAGCTCACATTGCCGGTGTGCGTGACCAGATCAGGCTCAAAATCCCCGCCGGCTGCAAATGTCACGCGGCGGGCCAGAGCCGCCCGCTTTTCCTTATCGTCCGGCACGGTATGTGTTTGGACGCCGTTTTCCATTTGCAATACATGCTCAGTGCGCCGGAGAAACTCGTATGCGGCGGACAACTCGGTCAGCTCGCTGTCGCTCAGATGTTTTCGATCGGTAAGCCGCGACAGGCTTATAAGTGTGTGCGAACTGCGCAGCCATTTATCGGCCCCGCCATAAGCGAGCTGCAACGCCTGCGCGATAAATTCGATCTCGCGAATGCCGCCGTGGCCGAGTTTGACGTTGTAACCGCGGCTGCTGGCCTTCTGTTGGATATCTATCTTTTCCTTGGAAAGGCGTACGTTGCGGAGGGCGGATTCGACCGTTTCTTTTTTTGAAAATACGAGACCCTCGACCGCTGAAAAGAATTCGCGAAAAAGCTCGGTGTTCCCCGCACAGCCACGCGAGCGGATCATCACCTGCCGCTCCCACGCCCGCGCTTCTTTTTTGTAATAGCGGATCGTTTCCTTTACCGAAAGGGCCAGGGCACCAAGCGTGCCGTGCGGCCGCAGGCGGAGATCGACGCGGTATGCGGCTCCCTCGCCCGACGGCTCGCCGACGAGTTTGGTAGTGTATTCAGCAAGTTTTACAAAGTACTCGCGGTTTGTGACCTTGCCGCGCGTGCCGATGCCGGATGTGTTGCCCTCCTCCGAATACATAAAGATCAAGTCGATGTCGGACGAATAATTGAGTTCCTTTGATCCCAATTTACCGAGAGCGACGATGCAAAAACGCGCTGGTCCTGCGCGGCCTTTGTCATCGGTCTCCTGCGGAGAGCCAAAACGATTGTCCATCTCGCGGCGACCGCATTCCAGCGCGGATTCGAGAATAGCGTCAGCCAGATTCGAGATCTCTTCCGTGATTTCGGCTATGGTCGCGAGACGCCTGATGTCTCGAAGGTAAATGCGTAAGAGTTCGCGGCGGCGAAACCGTGCGAACAGGACCTGAGGCTCGAGCTGAGAATTGGTAAGCGAAAATTGCGCAAGAGATTCGAGCAGGTTGTCAGTGCCGCCGATCGACGGATCGGTACGTTTTCGATCTAGCCACCATAAATAATCAGGATTTTGCAGCAACGTCGTGGCGAGCAGCGGACTGAATGAGACGAGGGTTAAAACGTCCGACAGCAATCCCTCTTTTTTCAAAAGCTTGGCGTGTTGCGACGGGTGGGCTTCGGCCAGTTGGCCGAGAAAACGTCTTGCTGCCTCGGGGTCGGGCAGGTCCCTGATCAAAAATTCTTGGCGTTCCATCTTCGGAAACGAATTGTATCAATTCCGTACTTTTTTATCTTGTAGCCTAGGATACGTTCGGTCGAATCGAGCATTTTTGCCGCCTTTGCGACGTTTCCGCGGGTCGATTTCAGCGAGTCCTGGATTAGGTCGCGTTCAAACGCGGCCACCGCCGATTCGAGTGTGACACGCGTTTCGGTGCCGCTGACCTCGGC
>JAYVDQ010000121.1:0-3664 GCA_043749325.1 Chloracidobacterium sp.
AACGCTGCGAAATGAGAAAGTGGGAATTCAGAGAATATTTTGCGGTCAGAAACCCACGCTTGAAATTCCGTCGCGATCAGTTTGAACCATCTGATCAGCCCGAGAAACTGCACACCGGAGTTCTTCTGGATAACGTCGAGGCCAACAAATCGTTGCGCGCTTCGCAGAGGAGCATCAACACACGCCTCACCACCGCTCCCCGAGTGACCCTTTTCAACGGACAACGCGCCTATGTATTGGTAGTCCGCCAACGATCCTACATCGCTGATTACACAATAGTGAAAGCAAAAGGCGGAAGCCCGCTTTTCAATCCGCGCGTTGAAACGGTTAGCGCGGGATCCGTTTTAGATATTCAAGCCGCCGCCTCCGTGGACCGGAAATCTATCTCACTCAGCATTCGCGATCAATTCTCCACCTTGGAAGGCCTCATCGACAAACCGTTCGACGGCGGCCCGAAGGATCAAAACCTTACAATTCAACAGCCGATTCTTTCGCTCTCGCAGGTGCTGGTGAACACCAACATCGGTGATGGCCGTACCATGCTGTTTCGGTTTGAGGACAGCAGCCGGTCGGATTTCCCCGGTGCGACGACGAAACCCGCCGTGACCACACGGCCAAGCGGTCGGCAATATCTGCTGGTGAAGGCGAGCATCGTCAGGCAGCAAACGCCGGCGACGCAGGGTGAATGAGCCATGCCTCCAAAATCCAAACTCGAAATGTTGAGACCGTACTGGCTGCGTAAGAATCGGACGACCTGAAATGGTTGGGGCGGACATTCTTGTCCGCCTTCGGGCACAGGCCGATTCGTTTGGTTTGTCCGGCAGTTCGTGCCGGGGCGGACAGGAATGTCCGCCCCACTATTTTCACAAACAGCCGGGGTGCGCTACCTTCCGAAATAAGTTCTGAAAACGGGACGGGTGTAGTTGCGAATCAAGATAAGGGGCGGCGTTTCAATTCCACGGAAGCTTCCGAATCGAGTGGCGGCCCCTTTCCTATTCGACGTACGCGAACCCAAACAAACCTCGCTGCGGCACGAAGTTTCAAAGATCTAAAGTTGACGGCATTGGGCGTCTCGCCCATGCACTTTCAGACCTCTAATTGGTACGCTCACGTTTTGCGTTGGTAACGGGTTTCTTTCGATTTTTGTCCAATATCCGCAGGGATTGGGCGGGATCGCGTCCGAGCGCGTGACACAACTCGATGAACTCCAGGGGGTCGACTCTCCGTTCCCCGATTTCCGACTTGTGGACAAACGAATGGGGCTTGCCAAGTTTCTCGCCGACTTCACGCTGTGAAAGACCCGCAGCCAATCGCCATGTGCGCAACATCGAGCAGAATTCGCGGTAGGCGGGACGATGAAGCGCTCTTGCACCCATGACAGGCACAACTTATGATCCGGCCGTTGCGTACCCATCACGGGTACGGTGAATCAGACGGCGATCAAGCGGTGCAGTTCTTACAGCGGATTACGCGTCCAAATCGAGGGGCAGGTTGAGGCAAAGTATGTCACACATGATTGGCAGAACGATTGGAGTATACACCCTTCTCGCGCTCTCCGGCGTTCTCGGCGCGGGTGGAGATGCTTTATTAAATCAGTGGGTCAGGACGAGCCGAATTTTATGGCTGCTTCCAGCTTTGTCGCTTTGGATCGTCGCCTGCTCGTTGTTTGTCCTATTACTGAAGCTTAATTACTTCGACTTTAGCGCTGCAGTGCTCCTGGCATTGCTAATTCATTCCCTCCTGGCGGTGTTTATTGACCGACTCTGGTTCGGTGGTCGTGTCACCAATGCACAATGGGTGGGATTTCTTTTCGCATTTGCTGCCCTGGTATTGATCGAGACGGGCCGCAGTACGGTACCCGCATCGTTTGGCGAGACATCTACAGAAGAGTTGAAAGCGGGGGCGCTATGACCTCGGCCAATCCGGCGACAGAAAGTTTCGGCGTCCATCTCATATTGGATCTAAGCGAATGCGATCTGACAAAGCTGCGCGATTTGAATCACATCTATGACATGCTCGATTCGCTGCCTCATCTCCTAGGGATGCAGAAAATTACCCAGCCTTACGTTTTCAAATACTGCGGGAAAGTGCCTGAGGACAAAGGTATCACGGGTTTCGTGATCATCGCGGAAAGTCATATTTCGATTCACACATTCGAGGAAAAGGGCTATGCGTTTGTCGATGCCTTTTCCTGTACCTGCTTTGATTGCGAAAAAGCTCAGGCATATATCGTCGAGGCACTTTCATCTCAAAAAGTGATGAGTGCTTCAATTACGAGGGGAAGGGACTTTCCCCGCTCGCGAGCGGGGGGATTGCGGTGATCCCACAGTTCCCTGATTTCAAACGAATTGAGGTTTCTGACCAGCGCGAGATTGAGGTGTACGTTCGGAAATTCCCACCTTATTCGGACTTTAATTTTACCAGCCTGCTTTGTTACGGCGAAGCAGGAGAGTTCAAAGTCGCATTTCTGCATGGCAATCTAATCGTGCGAATGCACGACTACATCACTTCCAAGCCATTCTACACCTTTCTGGGATGCACCGATGTCAGTGATACCTTCAAAGCGCTCCTCGACAAGTGCGTCACCGAAGGGATCGAGCCGACATTGAAACTCATCCCTGAATGTAACTTTAAAGAGTTTCGCACCGAATTGAGTCTCACCTTTGATATCTCGGAAGATGAAGACGGCTTCGACTACATCTATTCCACCTCCGAAGTTCGCGATCTCGCAGGTGGTGCGTTACGAAGAAAACGAAAGGAAATGAACTGTTTTACGCGCGGATGCCCTGAACTTCGGTTCAGAGTAATCGACCCCAAAGAGCCGGTGATGCAAGCCGAGATCAGGCAATTGCTAGGACTCTGGCAGACCGGTAAGGAGCGAGACGATCAGGACGTTGAGATTGAGTTTTCCGCAATCAGTCGTTGTCTCGATCTTCAGCGCGGCTTGGGTTTGATTTCGGCAGGGCTATTTACTGGGCAAACCCTCATCGGTTTTGCCGTATTTGAGGCGATCCAAAATTCCTTCTGCATGTGCCATTTTCTTAAGGCAGATCCTTCAAGCAAATATAAAGGCGCTTGGAGTTTCCTGCTTTGGGAGTCTATTCGACTGATGAATACCAGTGGACATTCTCATACCAACTTACAGCAGGATCTCGGAATTCCTGGACTCCGGCGTTCAAAACTGGCGTGGCGACCTACGACGTTTTTGAAGAAATACACGATTAAGTTGCATAACGATCACAAAACATCGTCATAGAAAGTCATTCACTGATCGTGTCCCATTTCGGAACCGACATTGCCGGGCTGACAGGCAAGGGCCTGTAGTCGATGGACCGCTCCGTCATTGAGCGAGTCTTTTGAGCATGTTTGGGTAGCGTTGAAAAGTCTCTTCAGTCGCCGTGAGAAACTTGGCATGTCGGTCCGCATCAACGGCCGCGATAAAAATCGATTTGCCATCGGATATTATCTGCAACGGGGGTGGCCGTAACAATTTCCAGCATATTTTAAACCGGTTTGTGAAACCAAAAGGCTGTTCGCTAAATCCCCCTCTTATTGTTTAAGCAAGAACGTGATCCCGAAAAAAGATCGCCACATCCACCTTCTCTTTTTCCCCTCGCGCCACGCCGAGCACGAGGTCTTCAAGAGCCTGATGCTCGCATTCGAG
>JAYVDQ010000122.1:0-16549 GCA_043749325.1 Chloracidobacterium sp.
CGGAAAATCAGGACAGGAAAAGCTTCTGGATTCGCGGGTTTTGCTGGTCGGCTGCGGTGCTCTCGGAGCGGCCCATGCCGAGATGCTGGCACGGGCAGGGATCGGAAAGCTGCGGATAGTTGACCGCGATTTTGTTGAATTTACAAATCTTCAGCGGCAGACACTATTTAAGGAATCGGACGCCGCCGAGCGTCTTCCCAAAGCCATCGCCGCAAAAACGCGCATCGCCGAGATCAATTCTGATATTGACGTAGAGGCGATCATCGCCGACGTAAACAATTCGAATATCGAATCGCTGATCGATGGATGCGATCTGGTGCTCGACGGCACGGATAATTTTCAGGTCCGTTACCTGCTCAATGACGCCTGCGTCAAACATGGCAAGACTTGGATATACGGGGCCGCCGTGTCGAGCTACGGCACGACGATGACCATCATCCCGGGCGAGACGCCATGTTTACGTTGCATCTTCGAAGAAATGCCCGACGCCGGAAGCTCGCCCACGTGTGATACCACGGGTGTCATAATGCCGATCATTGCGACTGTGTCGGCAACGCAGGTCTCAGAGGCGTTAAAGCTGCTGGTGGGCGACACTGATTCGCTGCATCGCTCGCTAATGCAGTTCGATGTATGGGCGAACGACCGGCAGCGGATCAAGCTGGGTGAGCCCAATCCGGATTGCAGGACGTGCGGACAGCGAATATTTGAATTTCTCGACGCCGACGCTCAGGAATTTTCCGCCATCCTGTGCGGCCGCAATGCCGTCCAGATCGCTCCGCCAAAGCCTACAACGCTTGACCTAAAACGCCTGGCTGAAACGCTTGGTACGATAGCTGACGTTAAGCATAACGAATATTTGGTTAGATTTATGTCAGGCGACAACGAGATAACCGTTTTTAGCGATGGCAGGGCGATCGTGAAGGGGACCGATGATGTCGCCGCGGCCCGTTCGCTGTACGCAAGATTTATTAGCGTTTGATGCAGAAGCCTGACCGTCAGGGAGGGCGTAACGGGCAACGTTGAATGTTACGCCCTTGCTAACGCGCGGGCTTCTGCATCGGGATTGCTGTAGCGAATTTATGGCGATGGACAAAAAACCAAAAGTTGTGATTATCGGCGGCGGCTTTGGCGGGCTGTGGGCGGCAAAGGCCCTCGCCAATAAACCTGTCGACGTAATCCTGATTGACCGCAAAAATCACCATGTTTTTCAGCCGCTGCTTTACCAGGTGGCGACCGCCGTGCTTTCACCGGGTGAGATCGCCCAGCCGATACGCCGTATATTGCATAAATATAAAAATATCGAAGTTATTCTGGGCGAGGTTGTTAGTTTTGACAAGGAAAACAATCGCATCTCGCTGGCTGATGGTTCCGAGATCGGGTACGACTATTTGATCGTCGCGGGCGGTGCCCGCCATTCGTATTTCGGCCATGACGACTGGGAACGCGAGGCCCCGGGACTGAAAACGCTCGAGGACGCGGTCGAGATCCGCCGCCGCGTGCTGCTTGCTTTTGAATACGCCGAACGCGACGCCTATCTCACTGGCAACCAACGCCAGATGAATTTTGTGGTCGTTGGCGGCGGCCCGACTGGCGTCGAGTTGGCCGGGGCGATCGCCGATATTGCCCGCAAAGCTCTTGCCAAAGATTTCTCGGCCATCGATACCCGAAAGGCACGCGTCATCCTTTTCGAGGGCTCCGACAAGGTACTGGGCACATTTGCACATGACCTGTCGCAGAGTGCGAAAGAGCAGCTCGAAAGCCTCGGCGTCGAGGTACGGCTCAATAGCTTTGTCACGGATGTCGAGCCCGGCCGCGTCAAGGTCGCGGGAGTTTGGATCGACTGCGATGTCGTCCTGTGGGCCACAGGCGTCGCCGCGTCGCCGCTTGGCAAAGCTCTCGGTGTCGAGATCGACAAGGCCGGACGTGTCCTGGTCGAGAGCGACCTTGCCATTCCTGGATTTAAGAATATATTCGTTATCGGCGATATGGTGTGGCTGCTCCAGGAGAGCGGCGAGCCCGTCCCCGGAGTCAGCCCCGCCGCGATGCAGATGGGTTCCGCGACCGCCAAAAATATTCTTCGCGATCTAAAAGGCGAGCCGCGAGAAAATTTTCACTACGTCAATAAAGGCACGATGGCCACGATCGGCCGCAGCAAGGCGATCGCGGAGGCGGCCGGCTTCAAATTCAAGGGCTTTATCGCGTGGCTGATGTGGCTCTTTCTCCACGTTTTCTTCCTGATCGGTTTCCGCAATCGTTTCGCCGTGTTGTTTTCATGGTTCTGGGCCTACCTCACTCGTGAACGCAGCGCCCGCCTCATCACCGGCAACGCCGACGAAATGCAGAACGCAATGCGATTTCTCGGCGCTCGTCCCGTAGCCGTAGAAACCGAGGTGAAACCGAAAAGTAAGGCTAACAATAGTGTCAAAGATTAGGGAGCCACCCATTTGTCTTGGTTTTGACTAAGGGGCGAGCGAGTTCCCTGTGGAATTTGCTATCATAATTCACGTTCTAATTTACCCTTGCTTTTCAAATAAATGAAGAAATTCCTGCCCGTTATCATTGTTGTTTTTGCCTTTTCTGTAATTGCCTTTGCCACCGGGCAGTCCATTTGGTCGGTGAATTCGCGTGCCGACGTGATCAAGGGCGACGCCCGCGGGGTTTCGATCGATTCGGACGGGACGATAAGCCTTGCACCGAAACTGACCGAGGTTTTTAAGAGCGGGCAGTCTTACATTTGGTCGAGCGTGGTCGATGCGGCCGGAAATGTCTATCTTGGCACGGGCGGCGACGGCAAGATATTTAAGGTCGGCGCGAGCGGTAACGGCACTCTCTTTACCGATCTAACCGAAATGAATGTGTCGGCTCTCGCGATAGGCCGGTCTGGCGAGATCTACGCCGGAACATCGCCGGACGGCAACGTCTATCGAATCGACGCGGCCGGAAAGGCGGAAGTTTATTTTGAGCCCAAGGAAAAATATATTTGGTCGCTCGCGGCTTTGAGCGACGGCAGCCTGGCCGTGGGCACGGGCGACGGCGGTAAGATATACAAGGTCAGGACGGCGAACGCCACGCGGGAATCCTCGCTGCTTTTTGATACGAGCGAAACGCACATCATCTCGCTCGCGACCGACAAACAGGGGAATCTATACGCCGGAACGGATTCGAATGGCCTCGTGATGCGTTTTGGGGCGGACGGCAAGCCGTTTGGGTTGCTTGATTCCAGCTTACGGGAAATTCACGATCTGGCCGTCGGGCCGGACGGCTCGGTTTATGTGCTGGCCCTGGGCGAATCCGCTTCGGCTCCCAAGCCGGCGGATGCAGCGGCAACGCCTGCCGCCACACCCGATAGTAAAACGGTTTCCGTCGACAAACCTTCGCTGACCCCCGAACCGCCCGCAAAGAGCCGGTATGACCTGACTGGTGCCAAGTCGGCGGTTTACCATATCCTACCGGATGGCAACACCGACATCATCTGGGCCTCGCCAACCGTTACGGGATTTTCGCTTTACGCTCACCAGACCGGGAATGGCGTTTTGCTTGGCACATCCGACAAAGGGCGTATTTACAATATTACGAACGAAGGCCGCGACACGCTTGTGCTGCAAACGGACGCAAATCAGATATCGACGCTCCGATCCACCGGGAACAGCATGATCGCGACATCGAGCAATCAGGGTTCGCTCTACCGGTTTGGCCCGGACACGGTTGCCGAAGGAACGTATAACTCGACTGTACTGGATGCCAAGGGGACGGCGACATGGGGCCGCATTTGGTGGCGGTCGAGCGGCAGCGTGACCATCCAAACGCGCACCGGAAATACCGAAAAAGCGGATGAAACTTGGAGTGCATGGAGCGCCGCAGTGACCGACCCGAAAGGCGGACAAGTATCAAGCCCAAAGGCCAAATACCTCCAATGGAGGGCTGTTTTGAAAGCACCGACGGCAACGCTGAGCGAGGTCAGTGTGTCGTTTGTAGCTCGAAATATCGCCCCCGAGGTTTTGTCTATCCAGGTTCTTCCGACCAACGTCGGTCTTGCCGCAAACCCGCCGCAGCAGATCGACCCGAACATCGAGCTTACGGGTCTCGACCCGGTCACCTTTGGAATTCCCAATGCAACCGTGCCTCCTCGCCGCGTATATCAACGCGGGGCGACCTCGCTGCAATGGACAGCCGAGGACCGTAACGGTGACAAGCTGATATATGACGTTTATTACAAAGAGGTTGGCGATACCAATTTCAAACTGCTTCGCGGCAATTTGACGGATAATTTTATCGCTATCGATGGCCAGTCCCTGGCAGACGGCCGCTACATTTTCAAGATCATAGCCAAAGACACTCCGTCGAATCCCGCCGGTATGGCTCTTTCAGGCGAACGTCTCACCGAGCCGATTGACATCGACAATACACCGCCGGTAGTAACGGCGGTCAGCAGTACGGCGACGAAGGCCGTGTTTTCCGCGGTGGATAAGGCCAGCTATCTGGTGCGGGCAGAATACAGCATCAACGGCGGCGAATGGAAGGCCATCTATGCCGAGGACGGAATATCGGATTCACCGGCTGAGACATATTCAGTTGACGTGCCACCCGCCGCGGGCGAATATGCCATCACCCTCCGCGTTTACGATGTCAACGGAAATGCCGGAAATGCCCGGATGATAGTGAAAAAGTGAAAATGTGAAAAAGGGGAAAAGGAATTTGGTAATTTTAGCTCGAATTCCCCCCCCTTTTTCACATTTTCACTTTCCTTATATGAGTCTTGATTCAAAAAGTGTTGCCGTTATTACAGGAGCCGCATCGGGCATCGGCCGGGCGTTAGCGGTACATCTCGCTGGGGAAAAGATCGCCGGGATCGCCGTTTCGGATGTCAACGAAGAGGGTTTGACAGAGACCGCAGCGATGGTCAAGACGTTTGGCGTGCCGGTTTCATTTCACGTCACAGATGTCTCTGATCTAGATCAGGTTCAGCAGCTTGCGGACAATGTGATCGCCCGGCATGGCCGCGTGACCCACCTGATCAACAACGCCGGCGTTGGATTGATCGGCACATTTGACCAGGTTTCGATCAAGGATTTCGAATGGTTGATGGGGATCAATTTCTGGGGCGTTGTTTACGGATGCAAGGTTTTTCTGCCGATCCTTAAACAACAGCCTTCTGCTCATATCGTCAATGTTTCGAGCGTTTTCGGCTTTATCGCACCCGAGGAACAGGCCGCGTATTGCTCGTCAAAATTTGCTGTTCGCGGCTTTACGGAGACGCTGTTGCATGAATTGGCGGAGACTAATATTGCTGTTTCGTGCGTTCATCCTGGCGGTATCCTGACCAATATCGTCCGCAATTCGCGTGTTGGAAATGAAACACCCGGCGAATGGAAACAGCAGGGGGCGAAGCTCTTTGACAAGATCGCGAAAACAACGCCCGAAACGGCCGCGGACGTTATCGTTAAAGGAATAAAAGAGAATGATCCGCGAATCCTGATCGGCAAAGACGCATATATGATCAGCATTTTGTCACGGCTTTTTCCAAAGCGGTATTTGGGAATAATGGAGCGGATCAGCGGCCACAAGATGAGCTTGCGAAAGAAATAGGTTTATTTCTTTGGCAGCGTCATTGTCTGGCCCTCGGAATCCATCTCAAGATGCCGCGTCGTGCTGTCGGTGACGCTGGGCGGAACGAGATCGCCGGTCTTGTATTTCGAATCCGGAGCGACCCATTGGGTTTGCGGCGGTGGCAAAGCGGTGTTTTGAGCGGGCCGCAAAACCTCGGGCGAATACATCATGCTTCCGTTCTCAGCTTTTCGAAGCTGAATCAATTGAGCAACTCCGGCTCCCAGGCTTGTAAATGCCGGGATCAGCATCCAATACCACCAGCCTCTGCCGGTCCCCGAAAACGCCAATGCCAACGCTACTGCCATAAAAGCGAGACCTGTAAACAGTTTCGGTATCGCGCGGTCCCAGCTAATCGGACGGCCTTTGTGATCGAGTATCTGGCGAGGCTGCGGCAAAGCTCCGGTCAGGGCCTGGGACACGTTACCAAGGTCTGTACCACAACTCCGACAAAATTTCCCCGTCTCGGGATTTTGACCACCGCATTTTGGGCAAAACATAATCTTAATAGTTCCGAGTTCCGAGTTCAGAGTTCCGAGTTTAAGAATGAGCTACCGATTCTTTTCGGAACTCGGAACTTTTAACTCGGGACTTGATCGTTGCCGTCGTGCTTCGAAAAGTACTACGCCGGCGGCAACCGATACGTTCAGTGAATCTATTTTTCCATACATCGGTATTTTTACCAAGACGTCGCAGTTCTCCGCGACGAGCCGGTGAAGCCCGCCGCCCTCACCACCGAGCACAAGGGCACTAGGTCGGGTCCAATCCCAATCAGTGTAGGCCATCTCCGCATTAGCACTCGTGCCGACCACCCAGATGTCGCGATCCTTTAGTCCTTCGATAAGGCGATTAAGATTTGTGGTTTTGGCGACCTTTATATATTCGATAGCTCCGGCCGATGATTTAGCGACCGTGTCGTTCAGGCCAACCGCGCGGCGTTCGGGAATGACGACGCCGTCGACACCCGCACATTCGGCGGCCCGGAGAATAGCACCGAGGTTTCGCGGGTCTTCGACGCCGTCGAGGATGACGATCAGCGGTGTATCGCCCGCCTGTTCCAGGATGGCGTCGGTTGTTACATAATCGGCGGATGCCGAAAACGCGAGCACACCCTGATGATTGGCCTGCGAATCAAGATGCCTGGCAAACGTCTCGCGCGGAACGCGGTTCCATGCGATCGAGTGCGAACGGCATAGGTCAATGATCTCCGACAGCCGGTGTTCCTTGGCGCCGTCGGCGATCAGTACTTTGTCGATACGGCGGTTGTCCGCACGCAATGCTTCGAGGACGGGGAGAACGCCATAGATCAATGCGGACGGATCCTGAGGTTTTGGGTCTCTGGCCTTTGGGCTTCGCTTTTCACCTCGAAACTCGGAACCTGGAACCTGGAACTTTTTCTTCATAACAGATGCCACTGTAGCCGCGAGTATTTTGTGAACTGCCATAAATTGCTGGTCGAGGCAACGGTGCCGAATTCTCTCTTTCCAAAGCCGGATCGCTTCAGACCCTGCGGATCTTTTCGGGCCTCGATCTCCCAAACCTGTCCGAGTGCCCGCCTTACCTTTTTATAATCACTGACAAGCCGTGCATTCGGGGCATGTTCCTTTAGAAGTACGATAAGCCGCCGCATATTCTCGACGGCGATCAGCCCCTTGTCATCGCCAAGGCATGAGAAATCAAATCCAGTGAGATGCACGCGAAACCCCACGGGATCTTGTCGGCTATAAAGGTCAAGGATCGATTCGTCCAAAGCGGTCGCGGTTTCGTCTATCACTTTTGTCTTGCCGCCTCGGCCTTTTTTTTCGAGCGAATCTACTTTGTTTGTCGTCAGGATTCCTGGGATCAGCAGCGCCAGATCATCGATCTCGGTCACCTTGTGCGTATTGAAATCCGTTAACGCAATGCCTGCTTCCCTTACCTCGATATTGCTTAAGCGAACGGGCAATCTGTCGTCTGCCATATCGGCATCTGCAAGGATCGAACATTGGAGGCCGAGTCGAGCCAAGCCGATGACCAAAACGTCGGCTTCAGTACGGCTTTCGACCCGTATTAACGGCAGAGGCTCTGCCGCATCGAGGATCACAGAAAGATCGTCGGGGTCCATCGACAAAAACGATGCGGTATTTGCAAGCGGGAATCGGTTCGCGGCGACCGATTCACGAAGTATGACATTATAGCCGCGTTCCCATCCTTCGAGTTTGCGAAGATTTGGTTTGATGAGAGTGGCATTTTCGGGCTTGATCTCAAGCTCGTTTGAGCAATACAGGCATTTGAGCCGATTAGGTGGATTCATCCGCCCACAAGCGGCACACGGCAGCATCTCGCCGGGCTTGAAAGCGATGTCCTCGGTTTGGATACGCGGATCGAACCCAGAGGCGTCATCGGGTTGGTTTTCAGCAATATCGGGCATAAATATCGGATCGCGACAAAGAATTTTAACACTTTCGCCCCGAAATTGCTTGACCGCACCCATGCGGGATTGGCAAACTAAAGGCAGGCTCGTTTTTGATAAAAGCAGACGGTCGGAGTCGTCGGTAGTGGCAAATTATATTAAGGTTCTTTATTAGTTCAGATCTGATATTTTTGAAAATAAGATAGTCTGATCCTTACAATCAAATCCTGATTTAGCAAAACTCTTTGCCCTCGCCGATTATCTCCAAACGTCTGCCGCAACCCAGGAATTAGCCCATATTCAAGCGGTTTGGGGTACAACACAATGCAGTTCGACACGGCTACCAGCTCTTCGTGGCAGGTTGGGCAGTTTGGGCATCGTGGCAGGGTTGCCGTTTTTATCGACGGCAACAACCTGTTTCACGCGGCGCGTTTTCATAACATAGACATCGATTACAACAAGCTGCTTCGCGTCCTGTTGGGCGATGGGCGGCTCTTGCGGGCCTTTTTCTACACCGGCGTAGATACCGGTGCCGAGCGGCAGCAGGGGTTTCTACTGTGGATGCGGCGTAATGGATTCCGGGTCATTCAAAAGCAACTCAAGACCTTTTTCGACGGAACGCGAAAAGCAAATCTTGACGTCGAGATCGCGGTCGATATGCTGAGTCTCGCCGGCCGGTACGATACGGCGGTGCTCGTTTCGGGCGACGAGGATTTTGTGTACGCGGTCAACGCCGTCGCCTACAAGGGCTGTCGGGTCGAGGTCGCGGGATTTCGCTCCAACACGGCCCCGAGACTGATCGACGTTGCTGATTTTTTCATCGACCTCGGTGATATAGGCGACCTGATCAGAAAAGACTCGACGCAAACGGGCGAGTATGATGTGCCGTCATTTGTTCCCCCAGGCGAAATGCATGTCGATAACGAACGAGACGGGGTGCCGCGGCCCGTGCCTTTTGACGCCGACTATTCCGACGCCGAAGCCGAGGAGATCGCTGAGTTTGCACATTTAAGAGACGAACGATGAAACTATTCACGGTCGAAGAGGCAAATGCTTTACTGCCCGGTATCATTCCTAAATTGCGGTCGATTCAGAGTCTCTATGCGGCGATCAACAGCATGCGCGATTCGGCCCGTTCGGCCGCCGGGGCGTCGGAGTTCGGCGGCGGCATGGAAGGCGGTACCGGATACGTCAATAAACTCTACAACGTCGGCATGCTGACGACGGAACTGCATGACCTGGGCGTGGAACTCAAGGACTATTCGCGCGGCCTGATCGATTTCCCAAGTATGCGAGGCGGACGTGTCGTTTTGCTTTGCTGGCAGATCGGTGAGGGTGACCAGATAGAATGGTGGCACGAACCCGAAGCCGGCTTTGCGGGCAGGCAGCCGCTCTAAGTGATTTCCACAGGCGACGATCGTTTTCCACAAGCGGCGTAATATTTAGGTAGAACACGAGAAAGTTTAAAGTTTTGTGCGCTTTACTATTGACTAGTTAAAGTAAACCCTGATATTATCGCTTAGTTTTCCTGGAAGTTCGCTTCATAAATCTCAGAAAATTCGACATACGCCTATGAATTGTCCCGTATGTGATCGGAGTTTAGCACCGACCTTGTCAATTTGTCCCGCCTGCGGTGCCATGATGAATGACACCGTTCGCGAGGAACTACAGTCCAAAATTACGACTTGCCCCCCTCCTCGAATGGAGGCCAGAAGCCAACCTATGCCGGTCAGCAGGCCGATTACACCGCCGCCCGCGACCATGCCTCCGCCCCTTGCGAGACGGCACGAAACGGCTGGCCTCGTCGCACAGAAAACGAGCCAGACGCTCGTCGAATTTCAGACCAAGAGTGCATCATTGCCCGATTGGCGGCTGCAATTGCAGAACGCCGTTCAGCAGCGCAAGGGCGGGCATAATGCGTCGGCGGTCTCTACGAACACCGGCCAGTCGTTCCCGACGAATGGTGGAGCAGCATTAAAAGCTGAGATCGTTCAGCAGCCCGATCCGGAACCCGCAGCCGACATCTCCGACCCGCGCGTCGCAAACGCCATGCGGCGAATAGCGGAATCACGAAAGACATTTTCCGAGCCTGGACCTGGGGCAAAAAGACCGCTGCAAGCCAAACCGGCGCACATGCGTTCATTCCCGTTCGACGTGGTTTCACCCAACGGTCATACCGCGACAGCCGCCGCTCCGGCGAGGATCGCTGCGACCGTTAACGCTCCACAAAAACCGAGGCTTGTCGTCCCCGAACCCGCTGCCGAAAAGCGTGATACCAACAAGCTGCCGCCGCTGGTCGAACATATTGAGCGAGTCGTGGAGATAAAGGAATTGGAACCGGTCGCCGCTAAAATTGGATCGGGAGCGCTGCCGACAGAATTTGCGGAAATCAAACGGATCCGGATCAGGGCCGAAAATACCGAGATCGAAGATCCGGATCAAACGGACATTTATGAGGACGACATCGACGATCTGGCGCCTTTTTCGATGCGCTTCGGTGCCGGGCTTTTTGATCTGATAATCGGAGCATTTGTCTCCGCGCTCCTGCTTTCACCTTTCGCCTTTACGGGTGCAAATTGGACAACGACGTCTGGCATTCTTACGTTCGCCGCCACGACGGCGATCGTCTCATTTCTTTATATGACGATTAGCGTCGGATTTTTTGGCAAGACCATGGGCATGAGGCTTTTCTCACTTGAGATCGTCGATGCCCTAGAAAATGAGTATCCGACACTGCACCAGGCCGCCATCAACTCCTCAATATTTCTCATCTCACTCGCGTTTGCCGGAATTGGTTTTATCACCGCCTTGTTTAACGAAGAACGGCGGGCGATCCATGACCTGTTGTCGGGTACGATCGTTGTTCGCGAGTTTTAGGTTTTCCCTAACAGGTAGTCAAAGGCCCAAAGTCGTGAAACTTTGGGCTTATCCGCGCTTGTTCTACACTTGAACTTATGAGCACTGAGTCGCCCGGACCCAAACGTGAAAAGACTGAAGCGGAAGTCCGCTTTGATCAATTGGCCTCCACCGTTCGCCGCAAAGCGGTTGGCGAACTCAAAAAACACCAAAAGCTGATCAGTAATCTACTCGCCGACCTTGAAAAGCACGGCGACGCTGAGCGTTGGAAACGATACGGCGATCTTTTGCTGGCAAATGTCAATAACGCGGAACGGCTGGGTGACATTATCCTCGTTACCGACTATTTCGATGAGGCGGTGCCGATTATCGAGATCGAGGGCGACGCAAATAAATCCCTAAGCGAGATCGCCGAAGCCTATTTTCGACGATACGTTAAGGCCCGGAACGGTAATCTGGTCATCAAAGAGCGAATGGCCGCAACCGAAATAAAACTCGCCGCCGCGACTGAAAAACTTAGCCTGATAGACGCCGCTATCGAAGGCGGAAACGAAGCATATCTCAAATCGCTCATCGCTCCGCCGCGAAAGCCGATCGCCATTGCGCGAAAGAAAAAGCACGAGGTCGAGTTTAACGGAGCGAGGCGGTTCATATCAACCGACGGGTTTGAGATATTAGTGGGCAAAAAGGCAACGGATAACGACTATCTGACATTTCGGGTCGCCCGTTCGCTGGATACGTGGATGCACGCGGCCGATTATCCGGGTTCGCATGTCGTGATACGCAACGCGAACCGGAAGGAAATCCCAAACCGGACGCTGCTTGAGGCGGCCCAACTCGCCGCTTTTTACAGCAGCGGTCGGTCGCAGACAAAAGCGGCGGTGCATTACACGCAGAAGAAATTTGTAAATAAGCCGAAGCGCGCCGCTCCGGGATTGGTGAGCCTGGCGAGTTTCAAAACGATACTGGTCGAGCCACAGGTGCCTTTAAAGAGCGAGTAGGACTATTCGGCCATTACCTTATCAACAGTCTGGGTCATCGAAGCGATCACCTTTGCTCCCCCGCCGACAAATAGACCGCGGAGCCGGCCGTCGCGGTCGACGAGTACGGTCTGGGGCACGGCTTCCTGACGCGACAGCTTGTAAAATTGCCCCGTCGTCGCGCCCGAGATGCGCCCGAGAGTGTAATTCAGATTCATCTTTTCGCCAAACGCCTTGATCGCGGCAAAGTCCTCAGGGCCACCGTCGTGATCGCCGATATTGAGCCCGATGACCTCAAAACCACGTTCGCCGTAAGCCGCCTGCAATTGCGCGAGATGCGGCATTTCGTCACGGCACGGTCCGCACCAGATGCCCCAGAGATTTAGCAGAACAACCTTGCCTTTGTGATCCGAGGCCTTTGTGATCGTTCCATCGAGCAATTCGATCGGACCTTCGGCGATGCCCGATATAAGCGGCGGATAGTCGGACGATTTTGAATCGGACTTAGCCGAATCTGCATTTGTGTCCGCGTTGGCATTTGCGGGAGCATTGACCGCATTGGTGTTCGTCGCTGTCTCCTGCGTACCCTTGCAAGCGTTGAAGCTCGAAAATGCGATCGCTAAAACTATGAATAAAGCCAGATTAGTAATAAATTGTTTCATCAATTCCTCTTAAAGGTATCGTGCCTGTCTGTAACGGCAGATCCCATTAATAATGATACAAAACATTAGCATCAAAATTCCCTGTTTTAAACCTCCGCTCACACCGGCATTACAATATTCGAAATAAATTGAGTTCCGCCGTAGCCAAACTTCGAGATTTACGACGCTCACCTGCTTTCATTTTTTTGCCTAATAGTTATAAAATCTTTCGTATTCCGAAAGTTCCTTATCCGGTTTTCAGCTTATGCTCTTCCTTTCGCAGTCGGCTTGCGTTTACGGCATTGATGCATTGATCGTTGACATCGAGGTCAATCTTCAGCCTGTACCAAAGGAGGTGGACAACGTGCCGCCGTTTATGATCGTTGGGCTGCCCGATACGGCGATCCGCGAATCGAGAGAGCGTGTCCGCGCGGCCATCACGAACAGCAAATATTACTTTCCCTTTCACAAAACAACGATCAATCTGGCCCCGGCGGACGTGCGTAAAGAAGGGGCGGCATTTGACCTGCCGATCGCCCTCGGCATACTCGGAGCGGCGGGGGACCTGGGCATAGATAATCTCGAGAATACGCTGAGCGTCGGTGAATTATCGCTGGACGGGCGTGTGCGGCCTGTTCGGGGGGCCCTGTCAATCGCTCTGAAGGCACGCGAGACGGGGGTAAAAAACCTGCTCCTGCCGGAAGAAAATGCGCCCGAGGCGGCGGTCGTCGAAGGGGTGAATGTTTTTCCCGTCCGCGACCTGCGTACCGCCGCGGGGCTTGCCGAAGACCTGCAGACCGGCCGTCCAACAAGAGTCGCTCCGCTAAAACTCGATATCTCCGCGTTGAAATCACGTGAAAATAAATACCGCGTCGATTTTAACGAAGTGCGCGGCCAGCAGACGGCGAAACGGGCGCTCGAGGTGGCGAGCGCGGGCGGGCATAATATACTTTTCATCGGCCCGCCCGGTTCGGGCAAGACAATGCTGGCCAAGCGTCTGCCAACAATCCTGCCGCCGCTTGAGTTTGAAGAGGCTATCGAGATCACGAAAATTCATTCGGTTGCCGGGCTGACTGGCAAATCCGGGTTGATCGTTGAACGGCCGTTCAAATCGCCGCATCACACGGTCTCGCAGGCTGGCCTGATCGGCGGAGGCTCGATTCCGAAACCCGGTGAGGTTTCGCTTGCTCATCTGGGGGTCCTGTTTCTCGACGAGCTGCCCGAATTCGACCGCAGTGTTCTCGAAGTCCTCCGCCAACCGATGGAGGACAAGGAGGTTACTATCTCTCGGGCCGCGACCTCGCTGACCTTTCCAGCCGCCTTTACACTGGTTGCGTCGATGAATCCTTGCCCGTGCGGATATTTTGGCTCGTCGCGGACATGCAAATGTTCGCCGATGCAGATACAGCGTTACGTCGGCAAGATCTCGGGGCCGCTGATGGATCGCATCGATATTCATATCGATGTGCCGGCGGTGAAATTTAACGAGCTTCGCGGGAAAGGCGTTCTGACGGGCGAAAGTTCCGCCACAATCCGCGACAGAGTGATGCGGACACGTGAGACTCAGCTTGCGAGATTCGCCGGCGACGGTTTTTCCAATTCGACGATGACGCCGAAACAGATCCGCACGTTTTGTACCCTAGACGATCAGAGCGAGGAACTGCTCGAAAAAGCGATGTTGCGGCAGGGCCTGTCAGCTCGAGCCCATGACCGTATCCTGAAAGTTTCGCGAACGATAGCCGATCTCGAAGGCAGTGAAAATATCAAGCCGACGCACCTTAGTGAAGCGATTAACTATCGCTCGCTCGACCGTAATTACTGGACTTGATATTGTTATCAATGAAGGTAAATATTTCATGAAACAACCCCTCTTTTCGCTGATAATAGTCGTTGCGTTTCTTGTTTTTAATATGGTGAACGGCATAGCTTCCATGCCGGTATTTCAGCCACCGGCCTCGGCGCGGGCGGCGTATAACTTTAATCCTGGATGGAAATTTGTTTTTGGTGACATGACAGGAGCCGAAAAACCGGAATTTGACGACGCCAAGTGGGAAAACGTCAGCCTACCCCATACCTGGAACGACATTGACACCTATCGCGCCTACATCAGCCACAGCGGCGGCGATCAGGGTGAGAAAATGTTCGGCGTTGGCTGGTACCGTAAGCATTTTAAGCTCCCGGCGAACGCGGACGGCAAAAAGATATTTCTCGTGTTCGAAGGGATGAGACAGGCGGGCCGTTTCTTTTTGAACGGCAAGCCGGGCGGCAAATATGAGAATGGCGTCACGGCGTTTGGCTTCGATATCACCAACCTCGTCAAGTCTGGCGGCCAGGACAACGTGCTCGCCGTAAAGGCCGACAACAGCACGGATTACAAAGAAGAGGCAACGGGTACGCCGTTCCAGTGGAACTCAAAGGATTTCAATCCCAACTTCGGCGGCCTCAACCGCAACGCATCGTTGGTCATAACCGACCGGATCTATCAGACGCTGCCGATCTACGAAAATCTCAAATCGAGCGGCGTTTACATTTACCCCGTAGCGATCGATCTGGCGAAAAAGACGGCTGAGATAAATGTCGAATCCGAGGTGATCAACGCTACGGGCGACTATGCGTCCATCACGCTTTCCGCCATTGTCGTGGACGCAAACGGGGTCGTGAAAGCGAAATTGGAGGGTAACACATCGGATCTGGTGGCGGGACAGGCCGAGGTTTTTAAGGCCTCGGGCACGCTGACGGACGCGCGCTTTTGGGACGTAAACGATCCTTATTTATATCACGTCTATTCTGTCCTTTCGGTAGCTGGCAAGGTGGTTGACGTTGTCGATACGACAACCGGATTTCGTAAGACTGAGTTTAAGGGCGGGGTCGGAAAAGGCGGGGTATGGCTGAACGGACGTTTTGTATGGCTCACGGGTTACGCACAGCGCACGGCAAACGACTGGGCCGGCCTCGGCGGTGCGTATCCGAACTGGATGCACGATTATACGTTGAAGATGCTGCGTGAGAGCAACGGCAATTACGTGCGTTGGATGCACGTCGCCCCGCAGCGTGCCGATGTTGACGCCTGCGACCGGCTCGGCATCGTCCAGGTCGCTCCGGCGGGCGATAAAGAGCGGCTGGTCACCGGACGCCAGTGGGAGCAGCGGGCTGAGGTGATGCGAGACACGATTATTTATTACCGCAACAACCCGAGCATCCTGTTTTGGGAGGCGGGCAACACCATCGTAACGCCCGAGCAGATGAATCAATTTGTGGCAATGCGAAAAGAGCTCGATCCCCACGGCGGACGCGTGATGGGCACGCGCGACAACGATCTTGCCGACGAGAACAAAGCTCTGACGCCGATGTCCGAATTTTACGGCGTCATGATTGGCCAGGCCCCGCAAACCGATAAGCTGACCGGAGATGATATTTTTCGCGGCTACAGCATCTCTCGCCGTGACAAAGCCCCGCTGATCGAGACCGAAGATTTTCGCGACGAGGCGGGCCGCAACGTGTGGGACGATCAATCGCCGCCGCATTTTGGGTTTAAGCCCAAAATCGGCATGATCGGCGGCCGTCCGGTTGACACATGGCATTGGAATTCCGAGACCTTTGCTCTCGCCGCGACGACACGGTATAACGCCTACGTGAGCAACCGCATCGACAATCCCGATCCGGCGCATTCGAAATGGTCGGGCTACGCGTCGATCTATTTTAGCGACTCGGACGCCGACGGACGCCAGCAGGGAAGCTATGTCCTGCGCGTCAGCGGCAAGGTGGACGGGGTGCGAATTCCGAAACCGATCTATTACGTGTCGCGTGTAATGCAGAATGAAAAGCCGGACCTCTCGATCATCGGCCACTGGACCTATCCCGCCGGCACAAAGAAAACGGTCTACGTCGCCGCTTCGCATTGCGACAAGGTTGAGCTGTTCGTAAACGGCAAATCGATCGGTGTGCAGACCAAAACCGCCAATTTTATCGATGCCGGTAATCCGAATGTAAAACTGGACGATCCGTCCGCAGGCATCCCAACGGGATTTATCTACGCGTTCCCGGATGTCGCCTTCGCACCGGGCACTATCAAAGCC
>JAYVDQ010000123.1:0-14381 GCA_043749325.1 Chloracidobacterium sp.
GCTGAAGCAGGATGTTCTGGATTTTGCGACTGCGGATTTTAAACCGTTCGAGCCGAAGACAACCGAAGAGTTACTTGCTTTTTTTGACGATCACATCGCCAAGGCGAAGATCGTTTTGGGTGAGACGCCAGATGAAACATTTATGACCGATTGGACAATGCGAAACGGCGACCAGGTATATATGACGATGCCAAAGGTTGCCGTGATGCGTTCGTTTGTGATGAACCACATCATTCATCACCGCGGCCAGCTCTCGGTCTATCTGCGGCTCAATGACATTCCCGTGCCATCGATCTACGGTCCCTCGGCTGACGAAGGGCAGATGTAGGCCGAAAGTGAAAAGGCAAAATTACAAATGCAAAAATGGCGGGTCATTTTTACGGGCCCGTCTTTTTGTTTTTATTGAAGAAAGGCATAAAAAATGTAAATATTATCGTTATGCGAGGCTAAATATGCACGAATTAAGATTTACGGCTATATACGAAAAAGCGGATGAAGGCGGCTACATCGGTTATGTTGCCGAGCTTCCCGGAGCAAATACGCAAGGTGAAACTTTGGAAGAAACAAGAGAAAACCTCAAGGATGCCGTCGAATTGCTTTTAGACTGCTATCGCGAGGATGCCGAAACCCGATTTTCGTTGAGTAAGGGAGCGACCAAGGAAGACTTAATATTACAGGCTGCCTGAGATGAAACGAATGATTTGATTCGACACATTGAAAGCTTCGGCTGCGCTCTCTTTCGCGAGGGAGGCAAACATTCGATCTACAAAAATACGCAGAATGGAAATATGACCGCCATTCCACGCCACCGTGAGATCAAGGAAAATCTCGGGAGAAAGATATGCGATGATCTGGGTGTCCCGAAACCTTGAAATATCGAACAAACAATGGCTGTACCTTATTGAGGTCAGTGCCAAAGAAAACGGACTAGATGCCGGATAGCGAAATACTACAAAGGATACTGGCGGGAGACCCGCGTTCCATTGCCCGCTCGATCACCAAGATCGAGAGCGGCAGCGACGATGCCGCCGGGCTAATGAAGTCCGTTTTTCCGCATACCGGCAAGGCGATGGTCATCGGCATAACCGGTTCACCGGGTGCGGGTAAGTCTTCGCTGGTCGATAAACTCGCGCTTTTCTACAAGGATAAAGGCGAGAAAATCGGCATCGTGTGCGTCGATCCGTCGAGCCCGTTTTCAGGGGGGGCGATACTCGGCGACCGCATTCGGATGGCGACGCTCGGCCTCGATAAAAATGTCTTTATACGCTCGATGGCGACACGCGGAAACCTTGGCGGACTCGCCCGATCGACCGTTGATGCGGTCGCGGTTCTGGACGCGGCCGGTTTTGATAAGGTCATCGTTGAGACGGTGGGTGTCGGCCAGGATGAGGTTGAGATCGTTAAAGCCGCCGATGTTTCGGTTGTTGTGCTTGTACCGGGAATGGGCGACGATATCCAGGCGATCAAGGCCGGGATAATGGAGATCGGCGACGTTTTTGTCATCAATAAAGCGGATCGCGAGGGCGTTTTGCGGACCCGAAAAGAGCTGGAATCTTTGCTAAGCCTTGCCCATCGGCCCGACATGTGGATGCCGCCGATAATCCCCACCGTTGCCACCGAGAGCAAAGGCATCAAGGATCTTTCGACCGCGATTACGAGTTATTACGAATTTCAGCGGAGCGAGACCGGCGGCCTCGTGCGAAAAACGGCCATTGCCCGCTGGCGACTAACCGAGCTTGTCCGGGAGCGTCTGCTTTCGGACCTGATGAAACAAAATGGGACGAGCGATAAGCTCGACAAACTCGCCGCAAAGATAGCTGAAAAACAAATAGATCCGTATTCGGCTGTTGAAGAGATCATTGCGGAAGCCCGCACTTGAGACAAATTAGATCATGAAAATCAATCACATCGGCATCGCAACCAAAGGCATCGACGAAGCTCTGAAATTCTGGACGGACGCTCTCGGCCTTGAGAATGTCCATACCGAGATCGTCGAGGATCAAAAAGTAAAAGTCGCGATGCTTCCCATCGGCGAGAGCCGCATTGAGCTGCTCGAACCGACGAGCGAAGATTCGCCGATCTCAAAGTTTCTTGAGAAGCGCGGGGGCGGCATTCACCATATCGCTGTCGAGGTCGATAATATTGCAGCCGCCCTCGCGAAACTTAAATCTCAGGGCATGCGTCTTATAGACGAGGAACCGCGTATTGGTGCCGAGGGCTGTCTCGTCGCGTTCATCCATCCTGCTGCTGCGGGTGGCGTCCTGCTAGAACTTGTCCAGACCCGTTAATAAACGGGTTTCATTAGTTGATATTTGCAGAGTTTGGTATTATAACCGTTTGACAAATATCACAGAATTTCTTTAAGTGAGGACTCATAAATTGAGCAATTTAACAAAAGGTCTTATTTTGGTTGTAGTCATATTGGCGATCGGCGTCGGTCTCGTTGTTTGGAAAAAGAAAGTCGGCGGTGCGGCGAACGAATCGTTTAACTCGATCTCGCGTCCGGAGATCGAAATGCTGCTCTCGGACGTTGCCAAGTCGAACCCGGCGATCTTGAAAAAGCTTGCCGAGGACCCGGAGATGAAAAAGACGCAGATCGAGAATCTCAAGCAGCTTCTCGCTTTTGCCAGCCAGTCCCAGAAAGACGGCCTCGCCGCTGACCCGACCAACAAGCAGGAACTGGACAACATCCGCTCCGAGATCCTCGCTGTTAATTACGACAAAGAGATCAATAAGGACAAGGGGCCTATGCCCGCGTTCGGCTTTATTACCGAAGATCAGGTCAAGGCCTATTGGGGCGAGGATGAACAGCCAAAGGCCGGCCCCGGATTTTTTGGCAGTATCAAAGAAAAACTTGGTCTCGCCGGCACTGCCGAAACGCGGACGCACCAGGCAGAGTTTGACGATTTTCTCAACGCCAAGATCGCCGTGTTGAAGAACGGCAGTCCCGACATGAAAGATCGTGTGGTCACCGACGAGGAAAAAACCCAGGCTCGCGACATCTTCGCCAAGATCCGTATCTACCGTGCCGAATTTGAGAAAAAATCCGATGACGGCACGCTCTCGGGAGATTTCGTCGCCAAGGCAAACCTACAGGTCAAGCTCCAGCAGGCACAGTTTCTCGCACGGCTTTACTCCGATAAGGCTACCGAGCTGACCAAGGTCACGGACGAGGATATTGCCGCGTACATCGCTGCCCATCCCGAGCTTGACCCGGCACAGAAAAAGGCCAAAGCTCAGCAGGTCCTCGATCGTGCAAAAGCAGGAGAGGATTTTGCCGCACTGGCAAATGAATTCTCGCAGGATCCAGGCAACAAGGGTGCTGACGGCAACAGTCCGCAAGGAGGGCTTTACAAGGATGTGCCTAAGGGCAGAATGGTCGCCCCGTTTGAGGCAGCGGCTCTAGCTCTACAGCCGGGACAGGTCGCCCCTGAACTCGTCGAGACCGATTTCGGCTATCATATTATCAAGCTCGAACGAAAATTGGAGCCCGGCAAAGAAAAGGACAAAGACGGTAAGGCGACCGAGACCTATGATGTCCGCCACATTCTTTTCTCAACCGGTGTCAAGGACCCCGACAAACCGGACACGCCGGCTAACCGTGAAGTTCCGGTCAAGGACTACGTCCGCAGCAAACTGGAAACAGACAAGGAAAAGAAAGTCATCGAGGACATTGTAAAGGCAAATAACGTTACGGTTCCCGACGATTTTACCGTCCCGGCTGTAACTGACGAGCAAATGCAGCAGATGAAAAAGCAGCAGCAAATGCAGATGCCTCAGGGGGGGCCACCTCCGGGAGCCGATCTTGACGGCCCGCCGCCCCCAGCAAGCGGCAAGCCCGGTGCTAAACCGGAAGCGAAGAAGCCGGAAGTTAAGAAAAAATAGATAGCAGAAAGCGGACAATGAAAATTGTCCGCTTTCGACTTTTGGATCACGAGTGTTCTACTTATGCGGATTTGGATAAATCTTTTATAATTTGCTTTCGAGGTTGCTGATGAATGTCCAAAAACTCATCGCGAGTATACTTTCTGGCCGTTCGGACGCGAATATCGATTTTGAAGACTTATGCCGTCTTTTGAACGCCCTTGGATTCATCGAGAGGATAAAGGGTAGTCACCATATATTTACGAGTGTCGACGTTGAAGAGATTATTAATATCCAACCTAAACGCTCTCAAGCTAAACCTTATCAGGTAAAACAGGTTCGTAACATAATCTTGAAGTACCGACTGGGAGTGAGTGATGAGTAAATACGAAATAATCATTTATTGGAGTGCGGATGATGACGCATTTGTTGCCGAGGTTCCCGAACTTCCCGGCTGTATGGCTGATGGCTCATCTTATCAGGAAGCGCTTGCAAATGCGGAGGTCATCATTCAGGAGTGGATTGAAACCGCAACCGATCTTGGGCGAGCGATTCCTGAACCAAAAGGGCGATTGGTCTTTGCCTGAAATCAAAAATTAATGGAAAAAGTAAATATAGGAATTATCGGCGGCAGCGGTTTGTACCAGATGCCGGAACTGGAGAATGTGCGGGAGATCCCCGTTGAGACGCCGTTCGGAAAGCCTTCGGACGCGTTTATCGTGGGTGAGTTGGACGGCGTGACCGTTGCTTTTCTGCCGAGGCATGGACGAGGGCATCGGCTGACCCCCAGTGAGCTTCCCTTTCGTGCCAATATCTATGCGATGAAGATGCTCGGTGTTGATTACATCTTGTCGGTTTCGGCTGTCGGATCGCTTCAGGAACAGTATGTGCCGACCGATTTTGTTATTCCAGACCAGTTTTTCGACCGTACGCGTGCCCGCGCTCACGAATCCACATTCTTTGGCAAAGGCATTGTTGGACATGTCACGTTTGCACACCCGGTCTGTAATGAGCTTGGCGATATTCTCGAAGCTTCGTGCAACGAGGTCGGCGTCAAAGTACATCGCAACGGCACCTACATCTGTATGGAGGGCCCGGCATTCTCGACCAAAGCCGAGTCTAACGTTTACCGTTCCTGGGGCATGGACGTCATCGGCATGACTAACCTACAGGAAGCCAAACTTGCCCGCGAAGCCGAGATCGCATACGCGACAATGGCCCTAGTCACGGACTACGACTGCTGGTACGAAGGACATGACGACGTAACCGCCAACATGGTCATCGAGACTTTAAATAAGAACGTCCGCAACGCCCAGCTCGTGCTGAAAGCCGCTGTCGGTCGCGTCGCCTCCAAACAAACGCCGAACCAATACGCCAATGCGATACAGAATGCGATCTTTACAGCGCCGGAAAACTGGCCTGCCGAAACGGCGAAAAGCCTTGAGGCGATCATCGGGAAATACGCGACGCGATAATGCAGAAGCCCGCACGTTAGTAAGGGCGTAACATTCAACGTGAGTTAAGTTTTCAGTTCCGCGTATGTGTTACGCCCTTGTTAAACGCGGGCTTCTGCAACAATTGGCCAAGGTCGTTGGGAAACTCTACATCGGTTTGAATCATCTTTAGTTACTTATGAAGAAAAAGTTTCTCGCATTCGCCTTTATCATTGTAGGAACATTCGCTGGTGCTGCGTACGCTCAGCGAAATGTAACGCCCGCCATCGACCGCGACCCATTGATGGAGGCTGACGCCAAGCACAATCTCGACGTCGCATGGCAATCGTTCACGCTCAAAAAGGCCTACAAAGGCGTACTCTCGCGTTTCGAGGAAACTTACGCTGCCTACCCGGAATTCTCCAAAATTGACGAGTTTCTCTACCTCGCCGGCATGAGCAGCTACTATCTTTCGGACAACAAAGGCAAGCAAAAGGTCGACCTGAAACTCGAAAAAGAGAAGAATAAATTCGCCCCGGCCAGGCTCCGTGAGGACGCCGTGGCCTATCTTTCTCTACTTGTAGAAAAACATCCGGACAGCAAATACAAAGACGAAGCCACACAAACACTAAAGCTGATCAAAGCGGAGAAATAACAGGATAATTCACAGAGATTCAAGGGATACATGGGATCTACCTCTTGTCTCTTTTATCCCCGTTAAATTACCATGCCAGATCCATTCGTCGAGATCTCGGACATCGCATAGCTCAGGCAAATCTCGGGCGCAAGTTCACACCTTTTCTAGGCAGATTCGCAGGCCTCATCTTTTCTGTTGTAATTAGTTGAATAATGTTGTATATTGTTATTCGGATCGCGGCTCCCTCTGTAACTTCACTGCGATAGATAAGTCATTGTGACCGGTCAAATTGATGAAAAATTGCACGATCAAAGAGCGGACCCCAAAAACACATCCGTATTTCGCGGGCCGCACGTTTAGGCACGGTCGTTGCATGCGTGTTTTCCGGAGTGTGCAATGAACCCATCTAAACAACATAACGGCTGCAACGCACTTAGTGTCCTTAAGACCCTTCTTGCCTGCCAACTAGCTAAGTGTCTCAACAACAATAATATCCAGGCGAAAAACGGGGATCGGGAAAAATTGCTTGCGATCGGGGGCGAACCAGAACAGATGAATTTAGCCTTTATTCGAAAGCGTCATCGCGACAGTAGCGCAGGCGGGTTTAGCATGGTCGAATTAGTAGTAGTGGTAGTGCTCATCATGCTTATAGCTGCCTTTGTGATTCCACAGGCCATCGGCATGCAGAGCGCTTTGCGCGCGACATCTGATGCCAGGAGTCTTGCCAGCCAATTGGCTCTCGCCAAGATGCGTTCGGCAAACGCATTCACGCAGTCGCGACTGAACTGCGATGTCTCTGCCAGATCGTGTCAGCTTGAAGTTTGTACAAACAAAGGGGTGAGCTCGTGTAACACCTTCTCACCTGACGGTGGTCCGATACTTTTATCACAAAATATAACCTTCGGCTTTGGCAACATTACAACCCCGGCTGGCACGCAGACGACGATTCAAAACACTCCTCAAATACTCTTCAATTCCCGCAGCATACCCGTTGATAACACCGGCGCACCCACCGGGAATTACGCACTTTACATTACCGGACAAACTGGCAGCACGTATGCTGTGACAGTTTCCCCGACCGGCCGAGTAGCCGCATGGCTATATTCGGGCGGCGGCTGGAGCAGCCTATGAGAAATCGGAGGCGTGAGCGCGATCCATCTCTAAGGCCCCGAGACCGACGGGGCGAACGCGGATCGACCTTGATCGAGACTATTATCGCTATCCTTATTCTCACTATCGGAGTGACGGGAATAATGCCCCTGCTCGCGTTCGCCATAGCGCAGAATTGGAACCAAGGTGACCGTGCTACCCGCACCACAGAATACGCACAGGACAAAATGGAGCAACTTTTGGCCTTGAGTTTCAACGATGGAACCAGCAATACCGTCGTTTATCCAACCCAGAACTCGGGTGGAACGGGTTTAGGGGGGACGATGACAGGCAGCAGCACCGTTGGCGGCGTGACGCCTGGTTCACCGATAAGCCAATACGTTGATTACATAGACAGTTCGGGAAACCTGTCCGCGAGCAGTACTGGAGCTCTTTTTATCCGGCAATGGAGCATTTCAACGAACGCGGCCGCGAATCTCAAAACGCTTACCGTCTCCGTTCGTGGAGCCTTTCCAATAGCCAATGCTCCGCTGGCCACCACAACTTTAGTCTGCATGACATCCCAGTAATCTTGCGACCCAATACAATATATGCGACTGCCTGAAAAAAGCGATGGTTTCTCACTGATTGAATTGTTAGTAAGCCTTACTGTGATGCTGCTGATCGCCGGTGCGGCTCTCGCGGCCTTGAGTCGGTGTATCCAGCTGTGGAGCGGTCAGCAGATGCAAGCGGACATGCATGCCGGCTTGCGCAGCACTTTTGAGTTAATGACGCAGGAGATCGGTCAGGCGGGAGCTCTCAACTTTACTCCCCAAACCTTGATCCTTTCGGTAACTGGAAGCAGTTCCGCGCAGTCCGCCACTCTCAGTTCGACGGCTAACATCTTCGTAGGAGAGCAACTTACGATCGACACCGGAAGCTCTCAGGAAACCGTACAAGTCACGGCTATTAGTTCAAACCACATAACAGGGATCTTCACACAAAACCACAACGGTGGCGTTCCGGTGGTCGCCCAAGGAGTGTTTCCACAGGGCGTACTCAGCACGTCTACTGCGACCTCACTTCAGATCTTTGGCGACATCAATGCTGACGGCACTCTCGTCTATGTGCAGTACGACTGCGACGGCATTGCTGGCACACTGAGCAGGTCGGTTACTACGCTCGCTCCAGGTGGGACTACGCGAAATGCATCGCAGATCCTCTTAACGAATCTCGTTGCCAATCCCGCCGGTACACCATGCTTTCAATATGGGACGGGCGTGTCTGTCACGGCAGGTTCTTCCACCTATACGTTCGTTCCAAGTGTCGGTGTTTCACTTACTCTGCGAACGTCGAAAAGAGATCCGCAATCGGGTGCTTTCGTGGTGATGACCAAGTCGTTTTCAAACCTTACCTCCCGAAATGTGTTAGCCGGATTGAGTATGGCGCAGGCCAGTCCTGCCACCACAAATCGGTTACAATCGACGCCCCCAGGAGTACCGCTTGGACCCTGAGAAGGAGAGCAATTATGCATTTAGAAGAGAAACAAAAGCATCGGGAAAATGAACGGGGAGTCACCCTGCTTATCGCCTTGATCACGCTGCTCATTGTCAGTCTGCTCGGAGCCGGCATTATCTTCGTCACGCGGACAGAAACAGCGACCTCCGCCAACTACGCGAAACTTATGCAGGCGCGTTATGCAGCTGAAGCCGGCGTGCAAAGCACGATCAACTGGCTCTCCAATAATTACACCGCCCCGACGAGCTTTGCTTCCTACACCATGTCCACCAATCCGGTGCAGTGTGCAAGTGGATGTACCACGAATGGCAACCCTGTCGTTCTCTCAGGCATGACAGGCGTGTCCTCAAATTATCCCGATTCAACGGTCGCGAGCGCGTACAACACTGCTCTGAATAACCAGTTCCTTCCAGGACCATCGAATGTCTTCTATTCAACTTATGCGACCTTGTTGACCATGGATAGCAACGGAAGCCAAACAGGGCAGATCACTTCGCAGGGGACGGCAAAGGGTCTGAGCACCGCTAATATCCAGTTAACTGCGACGTATGAGCGCATCCAGGCAAAGTCGTCACTATTCAAGTATGCCGTCTTCGGGACTTCTCCCACATGCGGCAGCGTGATATTTAGCGGCGGCGGCGGCACCAACAGCTTTGATTCGAGTGCTGGTACATATGCAGCTACTCAGCAACTTTCTAACGGAAATATCGGCTCTAACGGCAATTTCAACCTCAGCGGCGGCGGCGGTACAGCTCCGATCATTAAGACTATTAGTGGAACGCTGAATACGCCGAAATCTGGCGTTGGAACTTGTTCCAGCGGTAGTCCCAACGCCGAGACCGTGGGCAGCGGCTGGACAACCGGCGCCCTCACGCAGCTGCCCGCTCCCGTGGCCTACCCCGCGCCTACTATGCCAACTCCGGCCCCGCCCACGACGGCACAGGACATTAGAAATAATTGTAGCGGGGTCAGCGGATGCAGCTGCTACCCCAGTGGCGGCTACGCATGCACAAACAGCGGTCCATATCAGCTGACGCCGGGGACTTATGGAAACCTAAACCTGAGTGGCGGAAAGACCCTGCATCTAAGCGCCGGAACTTACAACGTCAACTCGATCAACATAAGCGGCGGCGGATTCATCGTTATCGACTCTGGTCCCGTCCTCTTCTACCCTGCGGGCCAGGGTATTCTCGCGGGCTCCTGTTGCGCGGTCAATCTGAGTGGCGGCTCGATCTCGAACCCCGGCGGGATCCCTGCCAATTTTCAGATCATGACTGCGTCCGCGGCCGACATAACACTTTCAGGCGGCGCAGGCAACTACGGTGTGGTTTACGCGCCCAACTCGGGTATCACGATCAGCGGCGGCGGCGATCTATACGGCGCCGTAGTCGGCTCAACCATTAACAATAGTGGAGGGACCTCGATCCACTACGATCGAGCTTTAGGGAACATTGGTACCTCGTCGACGCCTACTGGTTTCCACATGATCAATTTCAGTTGGAGCAAGTACTGAGCTGCCACGAGCAAGCCCACGACGACCGAGATGCGTAAAGCTTCCCTCGGTTGCCGCTTTATCGTGAAATTTAAAGCCGTCGCCATTACTGCTAAAAACAAACGGAATATCGAAACTCTGAGAGGAATCTAAAGCTTGCTGCAAACCCACTCGAATTTCAAGGTACTTTTGCACTTCATCAGGGTATTGTGATCAAGATCGATTAAGCGAACTCGCTGTCCCTGATCGAAACATTTGAAGTGTCCGGGGAAATTTGCGGCGAGATAATGGCGACACTTGACTCATGTCAGGTGCAAGCAGAATATGCATAACATTCCGGGTCAGATCCGTGCAACTGAATCTCAGACAAGCCTTCGATACCAGGGACTCGTCAAACGAAATCGCAAAAATCCCCCGCGCGGTGTAAAATAAGAGTTTTCGTAATTCTATTATCGGAGATCCTTTTTTACATGTCTTTAACAGTTGTTGGTTCGGTCGCGTTTGACGCTTTGGAAACGCCGTTTGGCAAGCGGGACAAGATTCTTGGCGGAGCCGCGACCCATTTCGGGCTGTCGGCAAGTTTTTTTACAAAGGTAAATGCGGTCGGCGTGGTCGGGGGTGATTTTTCGGATGCGGAATGGGACGTTTTTAAGCGCCACGCGATCAATACGGACGATATCGAGGTCATACCCGAAGGCAAGACGTTCTTCTGGAGCGGCCGTTACGACTACGATATGAACACGGCCCACACGCTCGACACCCAGCTCAATGTGTTCGAGGCGTTCGACCCAAAACTCTCCGACAACTCGAAATCCGCAAAGCTGCTCTTCCTTGCAAACATCCTGCCGATGCTGCAAAAACAGGTGCGCGAGCAGATGCCGAACGCGGAGTTTGTCGCTATGGATACGATGAATTTCTGGATCTCGTCGATGAAAGACGCTCTGATCGAGACGATCAAGGTCGTCGATTGCATCATCATCAACGACGCCGAGGCCCGCCAACTTACCGACGAAGCCAATATTCACGTCGCCGCACGCAAAATAATGGACTACGGGCTCAAGGCCGTCGTCATCAAACGCGGCGAATATGGTGCGACCCTGTTTACAAAGGACGGCTATTTTGTCGTGCCGGCGTATCCGCTTGAGAGCGTTTTCGACCCGACGGGTGCGGGTGACACATTTGCGGGCGGCTTTATGGGCTATCTCGCCGCTCAAAAAGAGATCACCGACGAAACGCTGCGGCGGGGGATGATCTACGGCTCGGTGATGGCGTCGTTCAACGTCGAAAAGTTTGGCACCGAGCGGGTTGACGCACTGGATTATCCCGAGATCAACGAGCGTTTTCGTAAGTTTAAGCAGATGACGCATTTTGACGAGATACCGTTCGAACGCGCGACGACGGCTGCTTAAAGCCTTTCAATGGATAAGAAAGACGACAATCCACTCGCGCGATTTGAAAGGCGAAAAGTAAACTATCCGCTCATTGTCTGTGCGATCATCCTCCTCGGCTTGCTCGTCGGGGGTGCGGTCGTATCAGCGAAAGCGTCCGACCTGATCTCCGCGTGTATATTCATTGGCGCCCTGGCATTGTTCGTCGTCGTGATACTGCTTGATATTTCAAAGACACGGCGGATGGCGGCTGTCGATGACCGGCGGTTTATCCGTTGGGACACGGCGATGCCTGAGATCCAGCGGCAAAACGTCAACGTCGAGGTACGCGAATTGGCACGGCTCCTGGGCGTCGGTAATGACCAGTTGGCCGATCTGCTCTCCGCCTACATCGTCGCCGAAGACCTGGCGTTGAGGCAGATACAGCAGGAAGAAAATCTTCCGCTAATGCGGCATGTCAGCATCGGCAGCACGCCGTTTGACGCGATCCTGATCGATCAGGATCTGATCACATGCATCGAGGTTGCCTTCCTGGTAGTACCGGACGTGCGTCAGGACCGGATCGAATCGATGCTGAAAAAGATTACGCAGGCCAAGAAAAACCTTGCCGAAATGAAAAGCCGCCTGCGTCTGCGGCTGATGCTAGTGCTTGTGACGCAGCTAACAATCGACGAAGAAGAGGTGCTTCGCGGCATGTTGATCACGCGGCGTTTTACCGACACGCCCGTCGATATCGACATCAGGCTGCTCGATTTTGAAATGCTGCAAAAAGTCTACGTGTCGGAGTAGTGGCGTTTGCATTTTCACTTTTTCCCTTTTAAACTTTTCTCCCTTTTGAAAGTTATGTTGAAAGACAAAATAGGAATCATTTTTGGTGTCGCTAATAGACGTTCGATCGCCTGGGCTTGTGCATCGGCCTGTGCCTCTCAAGGTGCGAAAATGGCGTTTACCTATCAGGGCGAGCGGCTTAAGGAGAATGTCGAAGGATTGGCGGGCACGCTTGAAGATTCACTTGTCGTCCCGTGCGACGTGAGCAACCAGGCCGAGGTCGATGCTGCCTTTGCGGCTGTCGGGAAGCGTTACGGCAAGCTCGATTTCGTCATACATTCGATAGCGTTCGCTCCGAAAGAGGCTCTTGAGGGCGAATTCGTCACAACCAGCCGCGAGGCCTTTCGCACCGCGTTAGAGATCAGCGCGTTTTCGCTGACGCAGGTCGCCCTTGCCGCATCGCCTCTGATGGCCGATGGCGGCAGCATCGTGACGATGAGCTATTACGGGGCCGAAAAGGTCGTCTCGCACTACAACGTAATGGGCGTCGCCAAAGCCGCTCTCGAGTCGAGCGTTCGATACCTCGCCGCCGATCTGGGCAAAAACAACATCCGCGTCAACGCTATCAGTGCCGGGCCGCTCAACACGTTGTCGGCTCGAGGAGTCAAAAATATGGGCTCGCTGCTTAGCTACGTCGGCGAAAAATCACCCTTAAGACGCAACGTGACCCAGGCCGAGGTCGGCAACACCGCCCTCTTCCTCGTCAGCGACCTCTCGACCGGCATAACCGGGGAAACTATATACGTCGATTGCGGGTATAACATAATGGGCATTTAATGATCTTTGAACTTTGATTTTTGATCGAATCTATCGGTCCAAATCAAAGATCAAAGATCCAAGATCCAAGATCAACATGGCATCTACTAAGTCAAAAAAACCACGCACCGCCGCCCCGGAGGGAAAGCCGGACCTGCCTAAAACCGTCGCTGAGGCCAAGGAACTCCAAGCCGCCCCCGGCTATTGGCGTCTGACCGACGACGAGATACTGCTCCGTTCGCCGGAGCCTGAGGACGAGTTAAAGACCTCGGATTCGTGGCGGGTTTTCCGCATCATGGGCGAGTTTGTCAATGGATTTGACGAGCTGGCGACGATCACTCGCGGCGTTTCGATCTTTGGCTCGGCCCGCACGCCCGAGGACGATCCGATGTATAAGGCCGCCCACGAAGTCGGCCTGCTGCTGGGTGCGGCCGGATTTGAGATCATCACCGGCGGCGGGCCCGGCATCATGCAGGCCGCAAATCACGGTGCTCACGACGCCGGGGCGACATCCGTCGGCTGCAACATCGAGCTGCCATTCGAGCAGATACCAAACCCGTATTTGACCAAGACGCTGACCTTCAAATACTTCATGGTCCGCAAGACCATGTTCATCAAATTCAGCAACGCCTACATCATCTTCCCCGGCGGCTTTGGCACGATGGACGAGCTTTTTGAGGCATTAACGCTGATCCAGACGCGTAAGATACGCAACTTCCCGGTCGTGCTATTCGGCTCGCAATACTGGCGCGGCCTGCTCGCGTGGCTAACATCGACCATGCTCCACGAAAAGATGATCAACGCCGAAGACCTCAGTCTTATCCACCTAACCGACTCGCCAAAAGACGCCGTCGATTTCATTATCCGAACGTGCTATGAGGGGATCGTTAACAAAAAAGACAAATGAGAAATGAGATATGAGAATAACATCTCACTTCTCATATCTCATTTCTCATTTAAAGTCCCTTTCATCCAAGCCAAATAGGGCTCCGCCACATGAACCGCATCGACCGCGACAACCTCGGGGATGTCGTAGCTATGATTAGCCGCGATAAAGGCCTCAAGCTCGCCGTATTTCTCCGGCAGCGTCTTGATGAGCAGCAGATGCTCGCCTTCTTTCTGTAGCTTCCCTTCCCACATATAAACTGAGGTCATCCGAGGCAAGACCTGCACACATGCGGCCAGTTTGGCTTCGACGATCTTTGTCGCAAGCTCCTCGCCCGCCGCCTGGTTTGAAACTGTCGTAAAAACAATGAGCATGGAAAAAAGTATAGCTTAATGCACAAAAAGCGCCCGGAGTTTTGTTCACGGATAAACCTCCAGGTGTTGCCCTGTCTAGCGTTTCTTTTTCTTCGAAGGTTTTGCGATTTTGTTAA
>JAYVDQ010000124.1:0-5557 GCA_043749325.1 Chloracidobacterium sp.
GTCATGACCCAAAAATTTTACTTCATGAAAAAACCAGCCGTATTTATCGACCGCGACGGGACCTTGATCGAGGAGGTCAATTATCTTTCGCGAGTCGAAGATCTGCGGATTTTCCCATTTACCGGGGCGGCGGTTAATCTGTTGAAAGACAGCGGCTTTCTGATAATTGTTGTGACCAACCAATCAGGTATAGGCCGCGAGGTCTACACCGAAGCCGCTATGCATGACATTCACGCGACGATCCAGGCTGAACTCGGTGGCGGGATCGACGCATTCTATTTTTGCCCTCACTTACCATGTGACGGATGTAAATGCAGAAAGCCGGGTCTTGGAATGATCGAAGCGGCGTGTGCCGATTTTGAGATAGATATGGAGCGATCGTGGATGGTCGGCGACAAAAAGATCGATGTCGAGACGGGACATAACGCAAGCATATTATCGGCCTTAGTGTTGACAGGTTACGGCAGACAGCATAAGCCATCGCTTGAATATTTGCCAAGCCTTATTTCTGCCGATCTGATGGAAGCGGCGACCGGAATAGTGGCGCTCAGGTCAGCAGGTACGGACACCGGGCAGGCCGTCTAGTTCCGCCCGAAATCATCCTCAAGCCGGACAATGTCGTCCTCGCCGAAGTAATCGCCGGTCTGCGTTTCGATAAAAACAAGTAATTCTTCCGCATCAGGATTTTCGACGCGATGGGCCATTTCCCTTGCAATATCAATGGCCTCACCCGCGTTGACTAGTTTTTCAACGCCGTTTAATGTTACTTTAGCAGTGCCGCGGACGATGTACCAGTGTTCAGCGCGGCGGGAATGACGCTGGTAGCTGAGGCGTTTTCCCGGCAAAACTTCAATTCTCTTTACTTTGTAATTATCACCTTCGTCCAGGACGGTGAAACTGCCCCAGGGGCGCACATCGTGGGCCGGCGAGTTGTTCTGATTATCGGTAATTTCCATATCGCGACTCCGAGAATATGTCCAATTTATTCGAAAAGCAAGCGACTGCCAATTCCAAGCAAATGCAACGCATCCTCACGCTGATAATCGGGCGTTTGATGGTCATTTTTTTGCTGCTTGTCACGAGTTGGTTCTGGAACAGCGGGACGCTGCGGCTTTCGTTCGAAAACTTCCCACAAGGCCTCTTTCTTGTTTTTTTGATCTCTGTCGGGCTAACGATCGTCTATTTCTTTTTGCTCAGATTGAGCAAGAGTTATGGTTTGCAGATCCGCGTCCAATTCTTGCTCGATTCGCTTTTGATAACCTGGCTTATCTGGCGTACTGGCGATCTCACGTCGCCGTACATTACGCTATACATCGTCTTGATCAGCGTCGTGGGGTTTTTCTTAAAACCACTTTCAACGTTGTTAATGGCGGTCGAATGTTCATTTCTGTTCGTCCTACTGGCGTTCCTCACGGGCAGCTCGGTGATCAATACCTTCGGCCCTTCTCAGGAAATGGGCAAGGCCGTCCAGATCGTAAGTTTCCACCTCGTGGCCCTACTCGTCGTCGGCTTGCTCGCGTCGAGACTGGCGGATCGGCGTTCGTCGGGGGAGGAATTAGAGGAAACGGCAAAGACACTGGCGAGCCTGCGTGCGCTGCACGAACGGATCGTCGAATCTATCCGTTCCGGTCTTATAACCACCGACCTCGAAGGCATTATCTACTCATTTAACGCCGCCGCGATGGAGATAACGGGGTACAGGCTTGATGAGGTGCAGGGGACATCTATCAATTCCCTATTTGGCGATATTCGAGAGCAGATCGATCTGTCGCTCGCAGCGGCCGGTGATGGCGAACAGCTGCCGCGATTTGAGGCTGACCTGATAACTCCCGAGGGGTTTGCGGTCCGGATCGGTTTCAGCGTCTCACTTCTCTTTTCTGAGACTAATGAAGCGTCGGGGCTGATCATTACATTTCAGGATCTGACCGAGATCCGTTCGATGGAGGAGAGCGTCCGCAGAAAAGACAGGCTCGCGGCGGTCGGGCGTGTCGCGGCCGGCCTCGCTCATGAGATACGAAATCCGCTGGGTGCGATGCGCGGGGCGATCCAGGTGCTGGAATCGAATATGCCGCCCGAGTCGATCCAGGCCAGCCTGATGGACATTATCCTTAAAGAATCCGACCGCCTGAACAGCATCATTACAAACTTTCTCGGCTACGCCCGGCCGGCTGCGGCGGATTTTTTCGATACAAATGTAGGCGAAGCTATTAAGGACACGCTCACGCTGCTAAAACACAGCCCTGATGTTAGAGAGGATCACACCTTGGTCGATGACCTGGGCGACGAAGCGATAATTATTTCCGCCGACGCAACGCAGTTAAAGCAGATATTCTGGAACCTGGCGCGCAACGCCCTTCAGGCAATGCCAACCGGCGGGGAGCTTCGCGTGCGTCTGGAAACAATACCCAATAACCGTATCCGGATAGTCTTTGAGGACACCGGTACCGGGATGTCGCCCGATCAGGTCGAGCAGTTATTCGAGCCATTTTCAAATTCGACAACGGGCGGCACGGGCCTCGGTCTGTCTATCGTCTATCAGATCGTTAAGGATCATAACGGAGCGATCAACGTCCGCAGCCATGAGGGTAAGGGCACGATCATCACCGTCGAACTCCCCCGGGATAACCGACGCACGGCCTCGGAACCCACTATCAAACCTGACGAAGCAACACCGTCATCCAAGCTGAAGGATTTCTTAAAGGTGACGGAGAAAAAAGATTCTTCTTGAATTTGAGTACCAACTTTTGTGACAATATGAGGGGGAACTATTCCGCGCACGGTTCCACCCAGTCGTACTGCATTCAATCCGGCGTTTCTAATGGCAAACATATTAATCGTTGACGACGAGCAAAGTTATCGCCAGTTGTTAAGTCTTGTTTTCGAAGAACAAGGCAACAGCATCCGTACGGCCATGAACGGCCGTCAGGCATTGGATCTGCTACAGGCCGAGCCGGCCGACGTTATTATTTCCGACGTCAAAATGCCGGACATGGATGGCATAGAAATGCTGCGGGCGGTTCGCGATACCTTGCCGGATGTAGGCGTTATTTTGATGACGGCGTTTGCGTCGGTCGAAACGGCACGTGAGGCGTTCAAGCTCGGAGCGGACGATTTTATTCAAAAACCCTTTGACGTCGAAGAGCTAAAACTGATCGTTAGAAAGACGATCGAGAAACAAGCCCTGATCGATGAAAATCGCGCGTTCAAGCGCGCGCAGCGTGAACGGGGCAGCATAAAGAACATCGTCGGCACCTCCGCCAAAATGAATGCGATCTTTCAAATGATCGAGACCGTTGCCGAGGTCCAATCGACGATCCTTCTCACCGGTGAGAGTGGTACGGGAAAAGAATTGGTCGCCCGCGCGATCCACGATCTCAGCCAGCGTGCGGAAAAACCATTTATCTCGATCAATTGCGGAGCGTTTACCGAGACGTTACTGGAGTCAGAATTGTTCGGTTACATAAAGGGTTCATTTACGGGCGCAAATTCTAATAGAAAGGGTCTATTTGAAGCGGCTCACGGTGGCACGATCTTTCTGGATGAGATCGGCGAAATGTCCCCGGCCATGCAGGTCAAGCTTTTACGTGTGTTACAGGAAAGGCGCGTCCGCCCCGTCGGTGCCCATGACGAAATGGCGATCGATGCCCGTGTGATCGCCGCAACCAACCGTGACCTAAAGCAAATGAGCGACGAAGGCACATTTCGCGAAGATCTCTTTTACCGTATCTCCGTCATCCCGATTCACTTGCCGCCGTTGCGCGAGCGCACTGACGATATTGCCGATCTTATTACTCATTTCGTCAAAAAGTTTTGCGATCAGGCGGGCAAGAACCTGACGATCTCCCCAAAAGCGGTTCAGCTGCTCGAAAATTATGCATGGCACGGAAACGTTCGTGAACTGGAGCACACGATCGAACGTGCCGTCGCTCTTGAGCGGTCTGCTGAAATTCAACCCGAACAGTTGCCCGACCACATCACCAATTACAATCCGCAGCGTATTAATGCGGAATTTGATCTGCCCGAATCCGGCATCAACCTTGTCACCCATCTCGAGAATCTCGAAAAAACCTACGTCGTTGAGGCCCTGCGGACTACCGCGGGAAATCAGACAAAGGCTGCCGAGCTGCTCAAAATGCCGGTTCGCTCGCTTAGGCATCTCCTCGACAAACACAGTGTCCGTTCGCTCTCCGCTCAAATGCGGGGATCGGACTAACAACTTGTTCTACCTTATCGAAAAGCAGCACGCGATCCAGATCGCAAGGGACCCAGTTCTTGGAAATGGCAATCACCCCTTTGGCATCTCGACCGACAGCGTGATGCGAGCTGACTTAACCCTCGGCGCACATTACGCGAACACCGCGGACGACGACGACGCACCGGCAATGGGAAATTAACTCCAAACCGGCAGTTCCATTAATGACATTTATTGTCAGCAACCAGTTACCAAAAACTGTGATTTAGGCCTCCCGCCGCACTCCTTCACTAGTCATTCCGACTTTTATCTCAACCACTAAAACATGTCAACACAATAGTTAACCTCATTTATAGTTGTTTGAGGTCCAATGGCACGGCACTTGATACAGCATCTGTGGCCTGGGAAAGGTACATAGATTTTCAAAATACTTAGGAGATTGTGAATTAGAATGAAAAACCAAAAAGGATTCTCGCTTATCGAACTTTTAATCGTCGTCGTGATCATCGGCATTATCGCCGCGATCGCTATCCCCAATTTGCTCGCCGCACGTCGTTCAGCCAACGAAGGTTCTTCGATTTCGGCTATGCGTACATTGCATGGTGCTCAGGCAACATATGCTTCGACCTACGGCAACGGCAATTACGCGGCTGCCATCCTTACCTTGGGTGGAAACCTTGGTCTAATCGATAACACGCTTGCCAGCGGTACAAAGAGCGGTTATAACTTTGTTGTCGGCTCGGTTGACGCAACCACTACGACACCCGCAACGTTCTTCGGTTCAGCCAATCCGACGTCGACCGCCGCTGTGACAGCGACCGGCACTCGTCGTTTTGGCGTCGCGACCGATGGCGTAATCAAGTATGATTCTGCAGCCCTTACCACGGCGTTTACCGCCGCTACTGTTGCCTCGGCGACTGCCCTGTAACTACCTAACGCCACTCAATCAATTGCAGCGGGAATTCCTTTGTGGAATTCCCGCTTTTTTGGCAATGGATTCCAAAAAAATCATGTTAAACTATCTGCGAATTGCAAGGTGAGACGTTCGTCTGAGTAAAAATCACCATATTACACCAATGGCCGCCGAAAGATTTCGTTTTTCATCTCGAATCTTGACCATTTCAAAGAACGCCTTTCGCGAGGCGATCCGCGACCGCATTCTCTATAATCTGATACTTTTTGTGCTGCTGATCACGGCAAGCGCGGTATTTCTCGGTGAACTTACGGCCGGCGAGGAAGCCCGCGTGATTGTCAATCTTGGTCTCAGCTCAATCCTTATTTTCGGCGCGTTTATCTCCATATTTGTCGGTGTCAGCCTCGTCTGGAAAGAGATCGAAAAGCGTACGGTCTATTCGATATTTTCCA
>JAYVDQ010000125.1:0-5280 GCA_043749325.1 Chloracidobacterium sp.
GAGAACGAGGCCGAGTGCCAGTACGAGTAGTTTGGGTCGTTGACCGCGTCCACCCGCTTTGGATTGGCCGGATCCTTGATGTCGAGCAGGATGCCGTTACCCGAGCACGCTCCGGCTGCAAGGCCGATCGCCGAATATACGGTGATGTCGTGGCACTGATCGGTGACATTCGGCTCTTTTGAGTCGTGGGCAGTCCCGGACAGGCTGTTGATCACGCCCGTACGTGAATCCATAAATATCCGTGGGCTCGACACTACCTTTGCATCCTGAGGTGCCTTGATCGGTACCTTGATCACTTCTATACGAAATTGAGCGGTATTCGGGTTTTTATCGGGCGTCCCACCGGAGCAGCCTGCCAGCTCTTCGTCCTGGCGGACAAACGATGTGCCTGAGACGTAGAGGTAAACGTTGTTTTTGTCGTTAGGATCGGTAACGAGCGTGTGCGTGTGCGACCCGCGACAGGTCTGTACGGCACCCACCTGTTTCGGATTTTTGATGTCCGAGATATCAAAGATCCTGACGCCGCGAAAACGATCTTTTGACGCCGCCGGCGGATGCCGCTCGCTCTCGTGTCCCGCAGCCGGCGGCGGATCAGGCGGAAAACCCTGCGTACTACAATCCAGTCGGCCGTTCGGCATTTCGACTGACATGAACATGAGATTTTTGTAAACCGACACGTCGCCCTGTCCGCCTGGGCAGACGATGTTTGTCAGCAGCAGGGCATTTGCTGGGTCCGAAATGTCATAGATGCTCATCCCGTAAAAGTTGCCCTGAAAGAGGTGATTGCCTTGAAACGCAATGTCCGAATTTGCAAAGGCTAGACCCGCGAGGACCAGTTTCATTGCCCCTGGGATCTTTGACGTGTCGCCCGCGATAATGCTCGCCCCCTTATCCACCTTGGGGTCAGTCGGGTCGTTAGAAATTTGAAACGCTTCGGGTTTCTTCAGCATCTTCAGGAGTTTGAGGCCGGACGCCGCTTCGCCTGCATCGTACATTCCGGGCTTTAGCTTGGCGCGTGGATCATTTGCGTTCGAGCCCGTCATGCCCGGCGGCAGCGGCGGAGCGGGTTTCGGAGCAAAAGGATTATTGTCTTGCGCCAGGGTCGCGGTCGCAAAACACGAACACAAAAATAAGGAAGCTGCGATTAAACGTAAAGTATGTACTCGATTCATAATTTCTCCTCTCTAATGATTCTCACCCAACATATTCTGCATTATCCTGATTTCGGCTCGTTGGCCACTGTCGACATCGGTCGTAAAACTAAAAAGTTCGGCATCCTGCCCCGCACCCGCGGTGTCGAACAGATCTTTTACCATAGTCAATGCACCAGCGTGATGCTGTATCATCCCCGTCAAAAACAGGCGGTCAAACTCCGCACCTTTAGCCTTTCTCAAAGCGTCCATCTGCTTTGCGGTAAGCATTCCGGGCATGAGCATTTCTTGTTGATGGCTCGACATGTCCAGCCCCGGCATACTCATACCGGGCATATCCATGCCTTTCATTTCCTGCATCTTCATTGTGGCAGGCTCGCCTCTCGCCTCCAGCCACCGCTTCATAAAATTCATTTCGTCTGACTGTGAATGGCTGATGCGCGCGCCCAAAAGGCGAAGTTCCTTATTCTGCGTATGCGACCCCATCAGCGCTGTCATCTCGACCGCCTGAGCATGATGCATGATCATCCCCTGCATAAACTCGACATCCTTTGGCGAACGGGGAGGCAGCGTGGCCCTCGTCGATGACGCCAATGTTTTGGTCGGCTGTCCCGGAGCACCCGGCTGCACCACAACGGCCGCATTAGGATCGGTCTGCTGGCCGCTAGCCGAGAGCGAGAAGAAACATATGAAAGCACCGACGGCCAGAAACGCGCTTCGCGACACTCTAACAATTGCTTGCATTTTTTCTTAAATTTTACCTCGATCTGATAATACCACGCCCGCCGTTTTGTCGAGAAATGTCTTGATCCTAATGGACGCTTCGTGGTGAAAAATAGAGAAATAGTTTATTTTAACTCTAGTTATTATCTGAACGATTCGCGCTTACACACGACTTTGTTTCGAGAATGGGATCGCTCACTTCTTGTCCAACTCCGAGATCCATAAGACATGTTCTCTAAAATAACCCCGCTCACGTAGCAAGCGGCTGAAGCGAAACGACCATCGGGGCGGCGCAAAGACTGGAGAGCGGACGGGAGCGCAAGCTTCCAGCTTGCCAACGCCGCTCGCGCATCCGGCAGTGATGCCGGCGGTGCAAGCAGTCAAAAAGCTCTATTTCTTACAAAAGAGGGGAGCCGGAATGTCTACAAATCAAAAAAGGGTTGTCGCCCTCGACAATCCTGAAAGTGCCTATCTTAATGGGGGCTGGACAGTGGGTTTAATCATTACACGACAATGTTGCGTCGTGTAAAAACACTCTGTATGTCCGATATCGCACATTGCGTAAAACACTTGACATAATAGCAACACCATAGGATTAGGAACACGGCCCCTTGATAAAACCATTTAATTTACAATGTCGCTGGCGGAAGTAGGACCAAAAAGGCGACCCGTTGGCCGCCTTTTCGGTTTAAGTGATGGATTGGAAATTATTCCAACCCGGTAAAGTTTATGTCCGAGAGGTTATCAGTCGCGTCCAGGCTTCGCGACGCGTAACGGTATTGTCTTGACGAGACACTGATCGTGTATGTCGCTGCAGCAAGCTCGTCAAACGTGTAGTAGCCGAACGAACTCGTCGTCACCGTTCTGGCAAAACCGTCACCGCCGAGAATAGTCACCGCAGCTCCTCTAATACCTCGGCCTTCGGAGGAGGTAACCCGTCCAGAGACCGTGACTCCGCGAGAATCCGTGACTGATACGCCGCCACCTTCATAGTTAGACGAGAGCGACATGCCGTTCACATCAGATGTGAAACCGTTAATCACCGAGTTGTCAAATTCGATTCTCGAGGTTCCGCTTGCCGCTCCGTCAAGGACATGGAACTTGACTCTTGCGATGCGAGCTGCTCCTTCAGGTATCGCCGTGATAGCAGCTGCACTGAAATTCTCGACGATACCGATGTTGCCGTTAGCCGCATCGTCGGCATTGACGTTGAGTGATGTTCCGGCGGGTGCACCTGCACCGAGAATGACATCAGGATTCGTGTTGACACCGCTGATCGAGCTTACGCTCAACACCGAAGGATCAAAGTGCAATCCGAACTGGGTGCCGGCCTCGTTACCCTGGGCGGTCAGCTCGACATCAACGATGATGTCGGAGTTTCTCGCCCCAGATCTCGAAATGACTCGCACAACACGGGCCGCCGTGGCCGATGCAGGTTCGACAGACAGTGTATTCTTGCCGCTTTCGTCGCCTTCCGGAGCAGAAGTAGGCGTACATCCCAGATTAGTGATGTTGAGTGGACCCCCTGCCGGTGTCGGCTGCCACCCCGCGGTATTAGGATCGAAGTCCGTCGAGGCGTCGTGGCGGGCATAAGCGTCAATGGCCGTTCCATCGGAGCTGCCGAGCAGGCTGTCACCACGCGAGCTTCGAGGTCCGGCGTCGAGCCGCTGCTGTTCGTTGGGCGAGACAGTGGGGCAGTCCAGCCCGCCTAGGAATCTCTGGTACATTATCTGATCGCCGACGTTAACGTCGCCGTCACCTGTTCCCGGTACGCCGGCAATCTGGCGGTTAACGTCTCCCTCAAATCCCCCTGCCGGGAGCGGCGTCGGGGTTGGCCCGTTAAACGAAAGCGTGGCGACCGCGATCGTTCCCGTATCCCCGGCCGCGCAATCATTAAATTGCAGTATATAGGTGCCGTTAGGATTCGCCAGATTGGCAAAGACCGAGTCTAACGAAATGTTGGCTCCGCTAACATCCGATGCCTGGTAATTACCGGGGGCGATGGCGGTCGTCGGCCCTACCAGTCCGGCTGCGGTGGTGAAATTATTCACTGCGGAGTCAAAGAAATTGTACGTTCCATTTAGATCGGAACTATCGCCCGATGAACTGGTGCCATTTCCCACGAAAGTGAAAATAAATGCTGAGGTGGTTCCATTGGGTGCGATAAGCCGCACATCAAGGTCGCCTACATAGGTGTGGGTACCTGTAAAACTTACTCGCAAATTCGAGATCGGTGTGCTGATACCCGTCACCGCAAACATTATCTGTCGGCCAGGGCCCGAGCAGTCATTGTCTGGAATAGTCCCAAAATTAGTTCCGGCAAAGGTATTCGTTGGCGTCGGAGTCGGGCTGCCCGATGGTGTCGGAGTCGGGATCGGCGTCAGTGTCGGGACCGGGCTCGGTGTCGGCGTTGCGGTGGGCGTTGGTGTTGCCGTAGGCGTCGGTGTTGCCGTCGCGGTTGGCGTCGGCGTGCCCGAGGGTGTCGCCGTAGGTGTCGGAGTTGCGCTTGCGGCGTTAAGCGTAAGTGTCGCGTCCGTTATCGTCCCGGTATCACCCTGTGCGCAATCGTTGAATTTGAGGACCCAAGTGCCATTGGGATTAGCCAGATTGGCGAAAGTCGGATCAAGCGATGTGTTCGCACCCGTTAAGTCGGAAGCTCTGTAATTACCAGGGGGGACCGCCGTTGTCGGCCCGACCGCCTCCGCGGCGGCAGTAAAATTGTTCGTTGCCGTGTCAAAAAATGTGTAGGTACCGCCCAGATCGGAGCTGTCGCCGAGGTTTGGGTTTGTGCCGTTGCCGACAAAAGTGAAAATAAACGCAATAGTTGTCCCATCAGGGGCAATGAGGCGTGCATCTAGATCGCCGACATATGTGTGGGTCCCTGTAAAAACCACCCTGACATTGGAAATAGGCGTCGTGATGCCTGTGACAGCAAAACGGATCTGTCGGCCAGCTCCTGAGCAGTCATTGTCAGGAATAGCCCCTAAATTTGTACCTGGAAAAGTGGCAAGCGGCGCTGCCGTTTCAAACGGCGACCTATCCGCATAAACTTTGGAAAAACCCGGAAACGTTGCAAAGGCAAACGCAACCAATGTAGTTAAAAGCAAACCAGCGATCATTCGCATATTAAAGTTTGCTGTCCGAGACGAGCCGTAATTAGACATCTATCAAAATCCCCCTTTTTAAAACGAAAATTAAACTTGTACGGAATGTGTTTCGACTGAATGGACGTTTTGGATGTTAGTTTTGCAAAAATAATTAGAAATTGTTGTTTTTCGGTCTTAATGCTCAAAAAGAACACGTTCCTAGGAATGCGCCATTGACACTTCAAATTTTTCAATAACTAAGCGATCCAAGAAAAACGGGCGAAAAAAATACAAAAGCTCATCTCGAAACAAAATACTTA
>JAYVDQ010000126.1:0-2085 GCA_043749325.1 Chloracidobacterium sp.
TCGCCCAAACATTGTCCGCACTCCAAGCGCTCCCATTGGACCGGGGAGACATCCTGTTTTTCTCGGCCTTCACGCCGGACCCGGCCTCGGATTACGCAAAGGTCGCCCAACAACATAAATGGACCGCGTTAAATCGCCTTGAATTGGGACAGCAGTATCAACAATTCCATACTGCTTTGTCTCGCGCCGCCAGCCCGCCGCCGCGGATGGGCGTGTACGATATTCGGGAGTTCGTCTATTAACGTTGAAGCCTAATTTCTGCTCTATGAGCGCCGTCATGGTCATGGGCGGGCAGGTCGGGTAGATAGATGACATGAAAAAAATCCGATCTAAAAAAGTCGTACGTCGACGTGCACCGCCGACGTCCACCCACACGCTGCACGCGCTGAAGACATCGCTGGGCCGATATTCGCAAGCCGTGACGATCCTCGCGAAAATGACCACCGATCTGACCTCCGGACGAATGTTGGGTGAGATTCTCGACAGCGTGTATGAGAATTTCCGACCGCACATTCCGTTTGATCGAATCGGGCTCGCTTTGCTCAACGAAGAAACCCAAATGATTCGGTCTGTGTGGCGCCGATCGGAGTCGTCCGAGTTAAAAATGAAGATCGGATATTCGTTGCCGCTTTCGAAAACCAGCTTGGGCCCAGTCCTCGCCTCTCGCAAACCGCGAATTATCAACGATCTCGTCGATTACGTGCGGAAACATCCGCAATCGGATTCAACGCGTTTGATTGTTGAAGAAGGAATGCGGTCGAGCCTGACGTGCCCGCTGGTGGTGGCGGGGCGGCCGGCAGGTTTGTTGTTTTTCTCGAGCGCAAAGACCGGTGCTTATGGGAGCACGCACATTGAATTGTTTTTGCAAATCGCCAGCGAGTTGGCGTTGTTGCTCGACCGCGGGTTTCTTCATCAAAAGCTGGCCGAACTCAACCACGTCAAGTTCAAGTTTCTCGGCATGGCCGCGCACGATTTTCGAGGGCCGCTTGGCGCGATCAAGGGGTTCGCAAAACTGCTGTCGGACGGAGTGTTGGGAACGTTGGAACCACGGCAGCTCGAGGTCCTGGAAATGGTCCAGAAGAGCAGTGATTCCATGCTTGGGTTGCTCAACGAACTGCTGGACGCCAGCGCAATCGAGTCGGGCGAACTCGAGATTCGAAAACAGCAGGTGAGCCTGCGCGAGGTTCTTGAGAAAGCGATTCTTTCGAACCGCCCGCTCGCGACGGCGAAGTCAATCGCGCTCGAGTTGGTTGTTTCTCCAAGCGCCGAGACGGCCCATTTGGATGAGAATCGGATATTGCAGGTGATGTACAACCTGATCAGCAACGCGGTGAAATATTCGTATCCCAATTCGCGCGTTGTGGTGTCGGCCGCGCCGGATTCGCGCGGCGTGGTTGTCACGGTGGCCGACGAAGGCCAGGGAATCGCAACAGCAGAGCTTTCGCTTCTGTTTAAGGAATTTGGTCGCACCTCCGCGGAACCCACCGGCGGCGAGAAAAGTGTGGGGCTCGGGTTGGCGATCGTGAAACGCATTGTTGAGGCCCACGGTGGTCGAGTTTGGGTTGAAAGCGAACCGCGGAAAGGCTCGAAGTTTTTCTTTTACTTACCTAGTATGGCGGGATGACTGAACTCCAACGTATCGAAGAAATTAGGCAGCGCCTGGCGACAAACGCATATTTTCTAAACCCGCACTCCGATGTCAACGTTCGTGAAGACATCGCCTACCTGGTTTCCCAGCTCGAGCAGCGAGAATCAAAGATCGCCGATCTTGAGAAAAAGAACAAAGTTCTCGCCAATCACGCGCTCGAACTAACCCAAGAAATCGAAAACGTAAAAAGCGATTTCGGCGGAGACCAGCGCTGATTTCATATCAAAAGTAACACTTCCTTCTCACCCTCCTTTGCACCAGCAATGCGAACTTACGGAAAAATGTTCGGCGAAAATTAATCCAGAGTTAAGGCCAAATTCTTTCTTAATGTTCATTATTAACTTGCATGTAGATAGATTCACCAAAAAAGGCGGTAAATATGAAAACTTGGATTGTTAGCGGTTTATTCTTAATGCTTCTGTTTTTCACTATGATTG
>JAYVDQ010000127.1:0-6182 GCA_043749325.1 Chloracidobacterium sp.
GACGCGGTATGGCCGATGGCCGTAACGCTAAACGGAAGCTTTCGCATTGAGTCGATCTCACCAGTCGCAAGCGAGATGACAAAAACTTGTTTCGCCGTCGAACCAACAACCAGGTTTTCCGAAAAGAATTGCGGTTCCGCAGTAAATCCGTCCGCGATCTCGCGTTTCCATTTCACCGCACCCGTTTTCGCGTCGATCGACTGGATAACACCATTTTGTGAGACGACAACGACCGCACCATTATACCCGCTGAGGTGGTGTTCGCTCGCGTCCGGGAGTTTTCCCGTCCAATTCGTGATGCCCGTCTCTTTACTCAAAGAACGGATCTGATTGCTGACGGATCTCGCAGCGTCGGCCGAAACTGTCACTGTCACGAGAAAAAGACCGGTGTCGGTAACAATCAGATTTGAGTTGATGTCTCCCCCAAACTCGGTGGCCCAAATCTTTTTGCCCTCCAATGACAGCGCCTCGACACGGCCCCCATCGCCACCGGCATACAACCTTACGCTGTCCGAAACAAATCCCGCCCGACTTTCATCCGGCACCGGATACGACCAGCATTTAGTAATATCAACCTCGCCGGTAGACCTCGGCTGGCCAAAGACCGTCACAAAAAGGTTCGCCCCAATAATTATCAGAACTATGATTTTGGGAAGGGAATTACCGTACATCACTTATTTCACTACGCGGCCAGTGCGAAACAAGGATTTTAGCACACGCCCCTTGTCGTGTTATATTGATGGTTATAGCTACGAGAGAGTTTACTTAAAATTCACACGCTATGAGGAAGCCCCTATGTCATTTAACAAAATAATTCTCGTCGGCAATCTCGGCCGCGACCCCGAACTCCGTTATACCCCGCAGGGCGATGCCGTATGTAGTTTTTCGATCGCCACAAATGAAAGAAAAAAGGATAAATCCGGGGAATTTCAGGACGTAACAACCTGGTTTAAGATCACGCTATGGCGGAGACTCGCTGAAAACGCTTCGAAATACCTGACAAAGGGGTCACCGGTTTACATCGAGGGACGCTTACAAGTCGAGGAATGGACCGATCGCGACCAAAACAAACGATTCACACTTGGCGTGCAGGCAACCGACATGCATTTCATTAGCGCGGGTCGGGGGGAAAGTGGTGGCGGCGATTACAGCGGCGGCGGCCACGATGACCACGATACCCACAGCGGCCCGCCGCAATCGGAACCAAGCTCTGCGTCTGCGTCGCCGAGCGGCTCCACTGCCGCAGCAGCACCGGCAACCGACGACGATATACCGTTCTAGCAAGATCAACCGCGAAATATCCGAAAAGCGCGAAGAAGAGTCAACTTTTATTTCCGTCTTTTTTCGTTTATTTCGCGGTTAAAAAATATTCCTAAACCCATTCACCCATCTTGCGAAATTTTTTATAGCGGTTATCGAGCAGCGTTTTGGTGTCGATGGCGGACAGACCTTTGACCTCGCGGACGAGGCTTTTTTTGAGGCTGTCGCAGACGCGGTCGTAGGCTTTTTGCCGTTTTTTGTCGCCGTTTGCGGGCATCGTCCACGAGTCGTTCTCGGGGATGATCTCGTCGATGATGTCAAACTCCTTAAGGTTGGCGGCCGTAAGACGCAGGCCTTCGGCGGCGTCGGGAGCACGTTCGGCGGATTTCCACAGGATCGCCGCACAGCCCTCGGGCGTTATGACCGAATAGACTGCGTTTTCCAACATCAGGATCGTATCACCGATACCAATCGCGAGAGCTCCGCCGGAACCGCCTTCGCCAAGCACTACGACGATGATCGGAACACGCAAGCCAGCCATTTCTCGCAGGTTAAAGGCTATCGCCTCCGCCTGGCCGCGTTCCTCGGCGTCGATGCCCGGATAGGCTCCGGGCGTGTCGATGATTGTGATCACCGGACGGCCAAATTTTTCAGCGAGCTTCATGATCCGTAGGGCCTTGCGATAGCCTTCGGGTTTGGACATTGCAAAGTTGCGGTGACGGCGTTCGTTTATATCGCGGCCCTTTTGCTGGCCGATCACACAGACCTCAGTCCCGTCCAGCCGGGCAAAACCCGTTATCATCGCAGGATCGTCCGCATATCGTCGGTCGCCGTGGATCTCGACAAAGTCCGTAAAGATAGTCGCGATAATATCCAGTGCATACGGCCTGTCAGGATGCCGCGCCATCTGTACGCGTTCAAATGCGGTAGTCGCCATACGATAATGATACCTTAAACGGACGCTCTAAGAAATTAACCACAGATGGACACAGATGAACACAGATAAAGAAATTGATGACTGTCATTCTCGATGTCATTTGATGATAGACATCTGTGTTCATCTGTGTTTTTCTGTGGTTCCAATTCTTTCATCCAACCCAATCGACTGAGCAGCCTCGATTCTCAAGCTCACGCTGGAGCGAACGGCTGCCGGCCACAGACAACCCTTCGGCATGAAGCCGAACTAGCGTTTCGCCGGCGGCCATAGTCAGATAAACATTGCAGCGTCCTCGTTCGCGTTCAAGCAGGGAATAAAGCTGCTCGAAATATGCCTCCGATTGATTCTGCGGCGGGATCGTAATGTTCAATTCGCGGGCACCTGACGCAACCGTCTCGTCGAGCGATTTGAGATCGTTTACCTTGAGCGTCGGCTCTTGGCCCTCGGCGGCTTCGATGTTGCCCTCGGCGATAAACATGCCATCATCCGCCAAAAGCGAACTCAGTTTATTAAAGCTTTCGCCAAGCACGACACCCTTGATACCGCCGGAGCGGTCCTCAAGACGAAACTGTGCAAAACGGTTACCGCGTTTGCTGGTACGTATTTGCAGACCGCTGATCATCCCAGCTATTTTGACCACATCGCCCGACTGCAGATCGTCGAATTCGGCAATGCTCTTGAGCTTCATCCCCACGAGCAGGTCCTTAAAATTGTCGAGCGGGTGTGTCGAAAGATAAAAACCGATCGCGGCCTTTTCGCGTCGAGCCAGCTCCGTCTGCGACCACGGCTCGGCGTCAGGCATAGTCTCGGCATTCGCATCGCTCGCTTCAGCGGCTCCAAAAAGTGCATTTTGCCCACGCAGTCGATCCTCCGAAAGACGCTGGCCTTGGCTAAGTGCCGGATCTATCGCCGCATGAAGGCGAGCCCGCCAAGCTCCGGTTTCTGAATCCTCCGGCATCAGCGAATCAAACGCACCCGCCGCGATCAGGCTTTCCAGCCCTCGTCGGTTGACCGCTCCCGAGCCCAGCCGCCCGCAAAAATTGTAAATCGACGTGAACGGCCCTGTTTTTCTTGCCTCAACCATCGCCTGAACGCTCGTCGTACCCATGCCTTTGATTGCAGTCAGCCCGTAACGAACCGTATTATCGACCGGCGTGAACCCTTCGCCGCTCTCGTTTACATCGGGCGGCAGCAACGCGAGCCCCATCGACTTTAACTCGGTTGAATATTTGTAAACTTTTGCACTGTCCTGGGCTTCGTGCGAGAGCACAGACGCGTAAAAATAAGCAGGGAAGTGTGCCTTGAGATACGCCGTCTGAAACGCGAGCACTGCGTATGCCATCGAGTGGCTGCGGTTAAATCCGTAATCGGCAAACTTCGCCATCAGGTCGAAAATCTCTTTGGCGGTTTTCTTTTTGATGCCTCGCTCAACCGCGCCGTCGATGAATTTATTCTCCTCCTTCGCCATTTCCTCTTGTTTTTTCTTACCCATCGCCCGACGCATCAGGTCGGCTTCGCCAAGGCTGTAACCGGCCAATTTCTGCGCGAGCTGCATGATCTGCTCCTGATAAACGAGCACGCCGAACGTGTTGCCGAGAATTCCCTCCATCTCGGGCACGATGTATTCGACCTCTTTGAGGCCGCGATGGCGGTCGATAAAATCATCGATCATACCGCCGTCAAGCGGGCCCGGACGGTATAGGGCATTCAGGGCGGAGAGGTCTTCGAGCTCTTTAGGCCGCAGTTTGCGGCACATATCCTGCATCCCCGACGATTCAAATTGGAAGATCGCCTCAGTCCGGCCCTCACCGAAAAGCTCCATCGTCTTTTCGTCATTTGTCGGAATTTTCGTCCAATCGACCGTAATGTCCAGCTTTTCCTTCATCGATGCAAGGCAATCCGCGATAACCGTCAGTGTCGTCAGTCCGAGGAAATCCATCTTCAGCATCCCGACCTTTTCGAGATCGTTCATCGGGTATTGGCTGGTGAGTTCGTCTTTGCCGGATATCGCGACGGGTACAAGCTCGTGCAGGGGTTTTGGCGAAATGACAACGCCGGCCGCGTGTACCGACGTATGCCGTGAGCAGCCCTCGAGCTTGAGAGCGAGATCTATAAGCTCCTTTACCTGGGCGTCCTTCATCGCCGCCTTCATCTCCGGAACCGTCTCCAGGGCCTGAGAAATGCTTACATTTCGACCGCGGATCGGCGGCGGGATCATCTTGGCGACCTTTTCAACAGCCGCGTAATCCATCCCGAGCGCCCGTCCAACATCCTTGATCGCGGCTCGCGAGGCCATCGTTCCAAACGTGATGATCTGGCAAACTGATTCCTGGCCGTAAAACTCGGTCACGTGGTTGATCACATCGCCGCGGCCACGGATGCAGAAATCGATGTCGATATCAGGCATCGAGATGCGTTCGGGGTTGAGGAAACGCTCAAAAAGCAGTTCGTATTGGAGCGGATCAACGTCCGTTATACGCATCACATACGCCGCGAGCGATCCCGCCGCCGAACCACGTCCCGGCCCGACCGGGATGCCTTTGTCGCGGGCATATTTGATAAAATCCCAAACGATCAGAAAATAGCCCGCAAACCCCATTTTCCTTATGATCGCGATCTCATCGTCGAGTCTTGCCCGGTATTCGTCAAGTGTGTGAACAAGCGTACCATTAGCGATTCGCGGCTCCCATTCTTCCTTAAGACGCTCCGCGAAACCTTCGTTCAGAACCTGAATAAAATAATCGTCCGGTGTTAATCCGGCTATCGGGATCGGAAAACTCGGCAATTGACGAACGTCATCGCCTTGCGGGATAACGAGATCGCACATTTCGGCTATCTCAAGTGTATTGGTCAACGATTCCGGCAATTCGGAGCCAAAAACACCCCACATCTCATCCGCCGAGCGGAGGTAATTGATGGCATTACGGACTGATTCACGCGAATTTTCGCGGATGGTCCGTCCTTCGCCGATGCAAATGAGCAGTTGGTGGGCACGTGCATCTTCCTGCCTCAAATAATGGACATCATTTGTCGCCACCATCGGAACGCCGCTGAGTTTTGATAGCTCCGATGTTTGGGTTATAAGCTTTTTGCCGATCTCCTCGGTATGATCCTGTATCTCCAGAAAGAAATTGCCTTTGCCAAGTATATCTTCGAGCGTTTTTGCTTTCGCCAGCGCCTTTTCCTCATTATCATTCGCAAGAAAATGGCCGACCGGTCCATTCATCCCGCCTGAAAGGCCTATCAGCCCTTCGCTTCGCTCCGCCAAAAGCTCGATATCGATACGTGGTTTGTAGTAAAAACCTTCGGTAAACGCTTTGGAGGCCAGATATACGAGATTCATGTACCCAGGCAGGTCGCGAGCGAGCAAAATGAGGTTGTAATAAGCCTTTTCACCCGCCGCGATCGCCGTGCTACGATCAAAACGGCTGTCGAATTTCAGAAAGGCCTCGTATCCAATTATCGGCTTGATACCCGCATACTTCATCGCGTTGAAAAACGAGACCGCGGCGTACAGATTGCCGTAATCCGTAACTGCACAGGCCGTCATCTCAAGCTCGTTTAGCCTCGCCGCCAAAGGTTTGAGTTGGATTGTGCTTTGCAACAAGCTATAATCGGAATGCAGGTGCAAGTGGCAGAAGTCTCGTGTTTTCAGTGATTTTTGCTCTGTGTTTTGCGGCATTTATGAAAAAAGTTTATCTCGAAACCTGGGGCTGTCAGATGAACGTTTCCGATTCGGAACGCGTCTCGACCGTGCTCACGCGCGATGGTTTCGAGGTCACATCTGACGAAAACCTGGCTGATATTATCATACTCAATACCTGCTCGGTTCGCGAGAAAGCCGAGCAAAAATTGTATTCGCGCGTCGGCCGTATTCGCCATGCAAAACGTGACAAGCCCGTCATCGGAATTATGGGCTGTGTCGCCCAATTGGAGGGCGAAACGCTTTTTAATAAGATCGAAGGGGTCGATTTTGTCCTCGGAA
>JAYVDQ010000128.1:0-2264 GCA_043749325.1 Chloracidobacterium sp.
CGAACCACTTGCCACGGCGGGTCGGAGCACCGATTTTGGGATAATTGAAAAGCTGAGTAAGCCGGTCCGTCACCGCCTTGCGGTACGGTATCTTGTCGAGATAATCAAAGGTTACCTTGTTTTCCGCCTCGACCCAGTCGGCAACTTCCTTTGAGTCGTTATTCTCAAGCCAGCGATACGGGTCGGCGACCTTCGTGCCGAAGTAATCGTCAACCTGATTGCCGCGGGTTGTCTTTGGATAGTTAAGTTTGGTTTGTGCCGGGGCGTTTGCAGCCAAAAAAGTGCAAACTATCAGAAACAACAATGCTTTCTTAAACATAACGCGAAATACTCCTTAACCAAAAGATTTTCGCTAAGTATAGAACGCTTTATTTAGAAAGCAAAACCTCTGATAGCAGCCGGCTCTCTCTTGCCGGAGAGTTGGTCGCCGGCATCGGATCAGCGATAGGAAAGGCCAACCAATTCCTATGCTCGTAGAGATCGGTTTCCATGTTTTCCACGGTCTTGGGGCGTGACATTAGATAACCCTGGCCGTAATCGCAGCCAAGATTCTGGAGCAGCGAAAGCTGCGCTCGCGTCTCGATACCCTCGGCGATGACCTTTTTCTTCAGGTTTTTAGCGAGTGAAATAATAGTCTGCAGGATCTCTGAATTCTCACCGTTTTCACCAACGTTATAAACAAACGAGCGGTCGATCTTTAGCGTGTCGAACGGTAACCTGTGCAAATAGCTTAAGCTCGAATATCCTGTGCCGAAATCGTCGATGCTGAGTTGAACGCCAATGTGTTTCAGGCGATTGAGCATATTTATAGAGTGTTCGGCGTTTTCCATGGCAGCGCTTTCGGTGATCTCGAGCTTCAGCGTTTTGGGCGAGATCTTTGAGATCGCGAGGGCGTTCTCGACATCATCGAGCAGGTCATCGTTTGACAAATGTTTGCCCGAGATATTTACGCTGACGACCAGATCTTTGTATTCCCGGCGGATCTTTTGCCAACGGGCCAGTTGGTTGGTCGTTTCCTGAAGGATCCAAACCGTGATCGGAATTATAAGCCCTGATTCCTCGGCTATGGGGATAAATTTATTCGGCGGGATCAACCCGTACTCACTATGGTGCCATCGGAGAAGAGCTTCGACCCCCATTAATGAGCCGTCCTGTAAAGAGATGAGCGGCTGGTAGTTCATCGACAGTTCGTTGCGGTCGATAGCGTGGCGGAGATCATTTTCAAAATGCACTCGTTCGAGAAAACGCACACGCAGCTCTTTTGTAAAGACGGCAACGCCGCTGTTCTTTTCCTTGGCGTAGTGCATCGCGATGTCGGCGTCGCGAAGCACTTCTTCCGGCGTGTTGTACTCGGTATCGCACGGAGCGATACCGATGTTTACGCTGATCGAGATGCGGTTGCTGCTCAACGAAAACGGCTGTGCGATAGTGTCGTATATCCGGCGGGCGACCTTTTGAGCTTTGCCCACGGTCTTGAGATTCTTAAGAATCACCGCGAATTCGTCTCCACCGATACGGGCGACCATATCATTTGCGTTGAGCATTCTCACAAATCGTTTGGCGGCGACCATCAGAACTTTGTCGCCGAGTGTATGCCCAAGGCTGTCATTGATATTCTTAAACTTTCGAATATCAAGGAATAAGATATGAAATGTCTCGGACGGATCTTCCTTGTACTTATCGATCAGTACCCGCAGCATATCACCGAAATGCTTGCGGTTCGGCAGATCGGTAAGCGAATCGAACAACGCCGCGTGCTGCAGATCTTTTTCACTCTTTCGCAGGGCTTCGTTGGCTTGTTCTTCTTTTTCAAGCGTCAGAGCGAGTTGAGACGCGTGTTTCTCGGCTTCACGGCGGAGTTCGCGTTCAGTCTCGGCCTTTTCGCGCTCGGCGGCCTCGGCCTGACTGATAGCCTCGGTCACATCGCTGATCGATTGACGGTAACTAAAATAGACTAACACCAAACCGACAGCGGCGATACTGATAACCAGGGGATCGGAGTAATTGATCAGTTTATAAACGATGCCGGTCAGGAAGGCAGCCGTAAATTGGGTAAGTGAACTCGATAGACACTGGGTTTTCCAAAACACCCAAATGCCGCCTCCGGTTATGATTTTTTGATAAAGGGTCGCGAAAGCCGACGAGCCGAAAAATTGGGTCAGTGCTAAGAGACCAAGAATGGTAATCAAAGACCGGGTTTCGTGCAGATTTGAATCAAATCCGGTTATCCGTGACGATAACATCAAAACACCATAACTTAGAGC
>JAYVDQ010000129.1:0-8328 GCA_043749325.1 Chloracidobacterium sp.
TGCGCATCGCCGACATTTTCAGCCGCATGGCCCTCATAGATCTTAATATTGAATAAAGTCTCGAGCCTGTCCGTATTCTTCGATTTATTGGCGTCAGAACCCGACACAACAAAGCCCAGATTGCACAGCACCTCCGCGATGCCGCTCATTCCGATTCCGCCGATGCCTATAAAATGAATTCTTTTTACGCCTCTAAACATTCCTCTTAAGTTCCTCGATGATATCGACCGTTTTTTCCGCCGCGTCGGGACGTCCGAGGCCTTTCGCCGCCAATTCCATCTCCGTTATTGTGGCGGGCGACGCGATCAAGCTGCCGATCTTGCTTGCGAGAATCTCGCCATTAAGATCTTGCTGTAGTATCATCCTCGCCACACCCGCCCTAACCAACGCCTTGGCATTTTTCCGCTGATGATCGTCGGCCGCAGTCGGCAAAGGTATCATCAACGCCGCCTTTCCCGCCGCCGCGACCTCGGCACAAGTCGTTGCACCCGCACGGCATATGATCAGATCGGCTTTGCCAAATTCGACGAAAATATCCGTAATGAACGGCCAAACCTCGGCATTTGAAAATTTCGAATCGGCGTATGCGTTTTTTACCGTCTCATAGTCGGCTTCGCCAGTCTGGTGCGTCACCGTCAGCTTTCCCTCATATTCCGAAAGATGTCCGAGTGCCTCGACCATCGCATTATTGATCGCTCTCGCACCCTGCGACCCGCCAAATATCAAAACATGAAATTCATCGGAGCGATTCTTCGCCGGGACCTCAAAAAACTCCTGGCGGACCGGATTTCCCGTCACAACGCCTTTCTTGCCAAAAAAAGGCATGGCTTCCGTAAACGTCAACGCTGCTTTGTCAATAAATCTGGCGAGCTGGCGATTCGTAAACCCAGGCAGAGCGTTTGAGTCCATCACCAGCGTCGGCACGCCCATGATCGCCGCCATCATCAGCACCGGACCCGACACATAACCGCCCGCCCCGACAACGACGTGCGGGCGAAACTGCCGGATAATTCGCCGGGCTTCCAAAAAGCTCCTTGGCAGAACCGAAAAGCCCTTGATCTTTCCCGCCACGCCAACATTCTTAAGTCCCGCGCTATTTATCAAAGAAAGCTGAAAGCCGTTCTCAGGAACGATCTTTTTCTCAAGCCCCCGTGCCGTTCCCACGAACAACACCTCCGACTCCGCGTCGCGGCTCATGATTTCTTTTGCCACGGCGATTCCGGGATAGATATGTCCGCCGGTTCCGCCGGCCGCGATCAAAACTTTCATTTATTTTCACCGGCCCTATGCCGTACGTCGTCGCCGGTAAGCGCGGCTCTCTGATTTTTCAGCTCTGGGTGCCTCGCTGCGTGCGAATTTGGAAATATTAAGCAAAATTCCCACGCCGATCAGGGTCACAACCACCGACGATCCGCCGTATGAAATGAACGGCAATGGAATGCCCTTCGCCGGCAGGATCGAGGTTACAACACTTATATTAAACAATGCCTGAACAATAATGCCTGTGATGACGCCTATGCCGAGCAGCATCCCAAACCTGTCGGGAGCCAGCACAGCGGCACGGGCGCCTCGCCAGAGCAGCAGTCCGAAAACGATAACGACCGCCAACGTGCCCACCAGCCCCAGCTCCTCACCCACGACCGAAAAAATAAAGTCCGAATACGGATACGGCAGGTAAAACAGCTTTTGGTGCCCTTTCGCAAAACCCTCGCCCAGCACGCCGCCCGAACCGATCGCGTAAAGCGACTGGACAACCTGATAGCCTTCGTCGTCGGCGTATTTGAATGGGTCCATAAACGCCATCAGCCTCGCGACCCGCCACGGTGCAAAAAAGATCGCGCCCGCGCCGCCTAAAACCATCAGAGCTGCAACCGATGCAATATGCGTCAACCGTGCTCCACCAGCAAAATAAACGGCTGAAAAGATCGCGCATAATACGATGGTCGTACCGAGGTCCTTTTCAAGAAAAACCAGCCCGCCCAACAGAGCTAAACCGGCTATGCACGGTAAAACTGTCGATCCCAGTTCACCGACCCGATCTTCCTTTTTTGTCAGAAAGTACGCAAGGAAAATAGGCAACGCGACCTTCGCAAGTTCCGAGGGCTGAAATGAAAAACCCGAAAAACGAATCCAACGTCTCGCGCCATTTATCTCTGGAAACCCGAACACCGCCGCTAAGAGGATCGTGGTCAGGGCGAGCGCTCCGTAAACCACCCACGCCTTTTGATAAATGTGATAATCGATACGGCTCACGACAAACATTGCGACCAGCCCGATCAGTGTAAATCCGATCTGCTTGTAAAAGTAAGTAAATTGGCTGCCGCTCTCAGTCTCTTTCAGAGCGAACATCGCCGATGCGCTATAGACCATCATCGCGCCAAACAGCGCAAGCGAGGCTGCGATGCCGAACATGAACCAATCTATGCGATTTTCCTGAGCCATCTGATAAAACAGGTCTTTGGTTTTTGGTTTTAGGTCTTAGGTTTTTGTATTTCAACCTTGAACCTTCCCCACCGGTGCCTTAAAAGCTCCCCTCCTTACGAAGGAGGGGTGGCAGCCGCTTCGGCTGACGGGGTGGTTCTCTCACTCAATTTTCTGACCGAGTCCTTAAAAACCGTTCCCCTTTCCTCAAAACTCTCAAACATATCAAAACTCGCGCATGCCGGCGCCAGCAGCACTGCATCCGCGCTTTTCGCAACGGCAAAGCCTTTTGCGACAGCATCTTCCATAGACCCGGCTCGGATTATCACGGCGTACCCGGACAATTGCGATTCGATATTATCGGCGTCTTCGCCTAAAAGTATCAGCGACCTAACCGACGATTCAATCAGCTCGATTAGCGGAGCATACGGTGCATTTTTACCGCGTCCGCCGAGGATCAGGACGGTTTTGCCTTCGCCGCTGCTCAACGCTTCCAGGGCTTTCGAGGTGGCGTCGACCGAGGTCGCTTTCGAATCGTTATAAAACTTAACGCCGTCGATCTCGGCGACAAATTCGATGCGATGCTCGACGCCTTTGAAATTCTTAACCGTCTCACGCATCGATTCCGGAGATGCCCCGCACGCAAGGCCGGCCGCAAATGCCGCGAGCACATTCTCGACGTTGTGCAGTCCCCGAAGAAAAATATCGTCTCGCGTTATCAATACTGTTTCTTCGCCGTTCGCACGAAATATGAGTTCGCTGCCTCGCAAAAAGAATCCTTCTTCAAGCTCGCGTTTGACGCTGAAAAACACAACGCTCGCCTTTAACCCGCTGGCCCAACTCGCCGTGATCTTATCGTCGGCATTCAATATCGCGACATCCGCCGTCCCTTGGTTCATAAATAAACGATGCTTTGCCAACGCATATTCGTGAAATCCGTCGTACCTGTCCAGATGATTCGGCGTCACATTCAGACAAATCGCAACATTTGGCCGAAAATCCACGATCGTCTCTAGCTGAAAGCTCGACAGCTCGACCACCGTCCACCCGTCATCGGTCGATGTTTCAGCCAGGCTCAGCAGCGGCGTTCCGATGTTGCCGCCAACCTGCGTCGCTATGCCCGCGTCTCTCAGCAATTCGCCGATCAGTGCGGTTGTCGTCGTCTTGCCGTTCGATCCTGTAATACCGACGACGCGACCTTTCAAAAATCTATATGCCAGCTCAACCTCGCCAATCACTTCACCGTCTTTGCGGTCAACATACCTTGCCGGGATCGTATTCGTCGGGACGCCGGGCGAAATGACGACCAGATCGATCTGATCGAGCAGCCACGAAGGTATATCGCCGGAGATCAATCCGACATTGTGCGAAGTTTTCAAGCCCCGCGCCGCTTCCGGCCATTCCTCAACCGGCTTTCTATCATGAAGGGCGACTGTCGCTCCCCGATCAGCAAGAAATTTCGCAGCCTCGATGCCCGATTTCCCCGCCCCCAGAACCAACGCTTTTCTACCCTTAATGTCCATTTTTTAACGCAAAGCCGCAAAGTCGCAAGGAATACAAAGGAAGTCATTTTTAGAACTCTTGCCGAATCTGAGCATTTCCATCTTGCCGTTTTGCATAATGCTTTAACTTTGCGTCTTTGCTCCTTCGCGTCTTTGCGTCTTTGCGTCTTTGCGTCTTTGCGTTGAAAATCCTATCTCAGCTTCAGCGTAGATAAACTCAACAATGCAAACAAAATCGCCGCGATCACAAATCGAAACACGATCTTTGGCTCTTTCCAGCCCGACATTTCAAAATGATGATGGAGCGGCGTCATCTTGAAAACGCGTCTTCCTGGCTGACCACCGCGTTTCGTCAACTTGAACACGGTAACCTGAAGCATCACCGACACGGCTTCCAAAATAAACACCCCGCCTATAAACGGCAGCAAAAATTCCTGCTTGGTCAAAATAGCGACCGTGCCCAACGCGCCGCCAATCGCTAAACTGCCGACATCGCCCATAAAAACCTCTGCCGGCGGGCAGTTGTACCACAAAAATCCAAGACTCGCCCCGACCATCGCACCGCAAAAGACCGTCAATTCCACCCCCGCCGGATTATGCGTCAGATCGAGCCGCTCGGCCCATCGAGCGTCGCTGGCCAGATATGTCAATCCGGTCAATGCCGACATTGCGATAAAAGTCACGCTGATCGCCAGGCCGTCGAGGCCGTCGGTCAGATTCACCGCGTTTGACGAACCGAGCAAAATAAACGCGATAAAGAAAAAATAGATGAGCGGCCCGACATAACTGATACCGCCAACCTCGGCGGTCGCCTTCAAGAACGGAATGCTAAGATTCCACGGGTAATTTCCCCACGCCCACAATACGCCCCAGACGAGCAACGCCGTTATCATTTGCCCGGCGAGCTTTTGTTTTCCCGTCAGGCCTAGACTGCGTTTCTTGACGATCTTGATCCAATCGTCCGCAAATCCAACCGCCGCAAACAGCGTCGTCGCGCCCAATGCGATCCACAAATAAAGGCTGTCCGGCCGCGCCCATAGTATCGACGACAAAAACACGGAACCGATGATCAAAACTCCGCCCATTGTGGGCGTACCGCGTTTTTCCTGATGCGACGCCGGGCCTTCCTCACGAATTTCCTGCCCGAATTTGAGGTCCGCAAGTTTCCTGATCACCTTGCCGCCGAGCAGCAGCGAGATCAGCAGCGACGTGACGGCCGCCATTGCTGTTCGAAACGTGACGTATTGAATAACATTGAGCCCTTTAAAGAAATAGGACTCGCTGTTTTTCCCGTACTGCTGGAAAACGAATTGGTATAAGAAGTAATAAAGCATCTGTGAAATGCGGAGTGCGGAGTTGAGAATGCGGAGTTACAACCGCATCTCGTCGCTTCACAACCCCGTGTCTTCCTCCAGTGCGAATTTCTCCAACAACTTCTCAATCACTTTCTCCGTCCTCACACCGCGCGAACCCTTGACGAGGACCACATCACCGGCTGCAACAGTCTGCACGAGCATATCCCCAGCCGCGTCTGAATCGACCGCAAACTCGGCATTCGATAAACCGCCAGCCTTTGCACCCTCAACCAAATCTCTGGCGAGTCCGCGAACCCCGATAAGCATATCAATACCGCTCGCGGCGATCTTTTCGCCCGTTTCACGGTGAATTTCTTTTTCATCACCGCCCAATTCGAGCATCTCGCCGGCCACAACGATCTTTCGCGTTGCACCGGAATTGCCTTCGACAAGCGTTTCGACCATCGAGAGCAGCGCGGTCGGATTCGAATTGTACGAGTCATTGATGACCGTAAAACCGCCCGCAAAATGAAGTACCTCGCCGCGCTGCGGCGGCGGAGCAACTGTCCCTAGACTTTCGGCTATCGCCGGAACCGACATTCCAAAAGTGATTCCGACAGCGGCCGCAGCTAACGCATTCAGGATGTTATGTTTACCATTGAGTGAAAACTTAACCTCTGCTTTATCGTCACGGGATGACAAGACAAAAGCGGTCTCGCCAAAACGCTCAAATCTAATATCCTCCGCCATGACATCGGCCTTGTTTTCGATACCATAGGTTATCGTCCGGCCTTTGCTAAGCGGTTCCATTGCCGCCACTCGCACATCATCGGCATTTAGGACGGCAACACCGCCGGCCTTCATTCCTTTAATAAGCTCGGCCTTCGCTTTTGCGACATTTTCAATCGAGCCGAGATGCTCAACATGGACGGGCAAAACGTTCAATTCAACCGCTACATCCGGCGGCGTGATGCGGCACAGACGAGCAATCTCGTTCATCGGCGTTGACATTCCCATTTCGCGGACAGCGACATCGTAGCTTTTATCTGCCGCGAGATTCAAAACCGTCAGCGGATGGCCGAGGCCGTTGTTGTAATTCTTAATATTCCTGAGTACTTTTCGGCCGCTTGAAGCCAAAACATGAGCCGTCAGTTCTTTTGCAGTCGTTTTTCCAGCACTTCCCGTGATCGCGACGACCGGTTTGTCCCACTCAAGATAAACGCCGTGTGCTAATCGTTGAAATGCCGCGATCGCGTCATCGACAAAGACAAGGCGGTCGCGAAAGCCCTCGAGCTCGGCCTTGTGCTCCTCGAATCTGTCGCCCCGGACGACACAGGCCGCCGCTCCTTGAGCGAAAGCCGCCGTCACAAAGTGAGTCGAATCCTCAAAATCGCCGTTAAATCCGTTATTTTTGTAATCAGGCTGTGAGAGGGCGAAAAAGACGCTGCCGGGCTGCACTTCGCGTGAATCGATAGCAAAAGAACCCACTTCGCGTACAAGCAAAGCGGGATCATTAATCGTCGCGACAGCATTCATATATCCGATAGCGGTTTCAAGTTTCAAGTTTTGCTACATCCGTCTGTTTTATCTCTTGCGTATCATCCGGCTCGTTTCGCATCGCGGTCATCTTCCCATTTTTGCCAAACTCCTTATCTTTCGTTTTCTTAATGTCTTTCGGCTTCACCTTATCGGCGGCCGGACCCGCGGCCTTCGGCAAAGCGCCTTTTTGCGGCTTTTCGTTCATCGGCTTGTCGGCTTGGGGCGTTTCGCGAATATTCTGGGCTATCTGTGTTTCCTGCCGTATCGGAGCGTCGGTCGCAACCTTCATTTCACCCAATATCTGCTGCGCGATCACGCGAAAAACCGGAGCGGACACCATGCCGCCGTCGCGCGCGCCCACCTTTGGCTCGTCCATGATTACCGCGACCACAATCTCAGGATTATCCGCCGGGGCCATGCCGATAAATGACGAAATATACTTAGTCGAATCGACCGATTTCGATTTGGTATCGACCTTCCAGGCGGTGCCCGTCTTGCCTGCCGCCGTGTAGCCGTTTAACTGTGCCCTGCGGCCCGTTCCGGTCAGCACGACCTGTCTCAACATTTTCTTCAAATTTCGGGCGGTTTCCATGCTAACCACTTGTGTATGAATGGGTTGCGTCACCGACTTTGGCTGTTCGTCAGGGCTGCGAATTTCCTTGATAACGTGTGGCTGGACCCTAATTCCGTCATTTGCTATCGTCGCAAAAGCACTTGTCATTTGCAACGCCGTCACGCCAATTTCATAACCGATGGACATCGACGCCAGCGAGTCGCCGTTCCACCTCTCGGGCGAGCGGACGATGCCGCTGGTTTCGGCCGGTAATTCAACGCCCGTGCGGCTGCCAAACCCCATTTTTTGGAGCATCGAGAAAAAGTCGGTCTTACCAACGCTCATCCCGGTTTTGATCGCGCAGATATTGCTCGAATGAGCGAGGGCTTCGGAATAGCTCATTGTCCCAGTGTGATGGTCGCTGAACACATGATTTGCGACCTCGATCGTCCCGTTGCCGGCATTTATTTTATCGTCGGGCGAAAACAGGTGTTTTTCCAACGCCGACCCGTAGGTTACGATCTTGAATGCTGACCCGGGAGAGTAGGACGATTGGATGGTCTTGTTACCGATGTACTCGGTTATGGCCTCGGTTATCGTATTGGGGTCAAAGGTCGGGTAGTTTGCCATCGCGAGGATCTCGCCCGTCTTTGGAACCATCACGATCGCCATCGCGGATTTTGCCTGGGCCTCCTGGGCACCTTTGGCCAACTCCTGCTCAAGAATATTTTGATATCCAAGATTGATGGTGAGAACGACATCGCCCGGCTTTTCACGTTCCGAAACGGTTTCGTCATAAACGCGGCCAAGACGGTCGCGTTCCTGAATTTTCCTGATCACGGCGCCGTGCAATATGTCATCTTGCGATTGCTCGATCCCGGCTTTGCCATCGTCGTCAGCATTGCTATATCCAATGACCTGCGCGGCGAGGCTCTGGTACGGATAGCTGCGTTTTTGGTCGTCAATCCAGTGAAGCCCATTGAAGTTTGGCTGATCGGCCTTTTTCACGTCCGGCTGA
>JAYVDQ010000130.1:0-3459 GCA_043749325.1 Chloracidobacterium sp.
CCGTTGGCGAAATTTCTGTTGAACGCGATGGTCGTGCCGCCTGGCTGCCAGGACGGGTTTGAATCCGTATGGGTAGCATTGGTGAGCTGCGTTGGACCAGTGCCGTCCGCATTTATCATCCAGATATCCTTTAAGAATTGATTGCCGCAGCTTGCACAAATCTTAGTGAACGCGATTTTTGTTCCATCTGATGAAAACGTCGCACTGTCGCCGGTCACTCCACCAGTCGCTATTCTTCGTTGGTTTGAGCCATCGGCATTCATCAACCATATCTCACCCAATCGCGTGAACGCGATCGTGGTCCCAACCGGCGACCACGCGGGATTTTGGCCATCGCGCGAGTCGAGTGCATCGGTGCACATGCCGAGACAGGTTTCGGTGCCTGGACTGGTTGGATCAACAATAAAGACCTTCGCAATGCCGCTAACGGACCGCGTGAACAGGATTTTGCCATTCGATATATTGGGTGCTGCGACGGCGTCATCTGCGGTAGGATCGCCTGGGACCATCCTATCCGTCGCGCCCGCCGCGTATGATAACGCTGACGCTACACCCAAAAACTCCTGGATCGAACCAAAAATACTTCCGCCCCAGCCGGTTTCCGCGACGACGGATAAAGCCGAAATTGCAACGATAGCGAAACCTAAAACGACGAAACGAAACGACGACCGATTTTCTGACATAACTGTTCTCCTGTTAATTCTTCCCTGACCTCAACCTGCGGAGGAAATGAGAAAACGGTTGTGAATACTCAAAATAATATTTTTGAGGTATCACAGTTTCTAAAAAACCTCCTTGTAACTACTAAATGCGACAAATATCGAAAAAAGGGCTCAAAAAAAATGTTTTATTAACACGGAGCCGAGACCTCCGTTCAATATCCCTTGCTGATCAGGTATGAGCGACCCGTACAGCGGGCTGAATTGAGGTAACGCAGTATCCAGCAAACAACGTATAATTGGTGGCAGGCATCAGGTATAGAGATGAGAAAGCTGATTTTTGTTTTATTGATCTTTTGTTTTGTCCAGACTGGCTTTGGACAGGGGGCGCCGCTGACGCAGGCGGAGTACGTCAAGATGCTCTATGCCTTGCAAAAAGATCCGGGCGGGAAGCCCGATATTATCGAGGCATTGAGAAAACGGGGTATTGATTTTATCGTGACTGACGGGTTGCGCGACCTGACGCGTTCGAAAGGGGCGAACGACGAAGCGCTAAAACGGGCGCTCGACGAGGCCGGCCGGCGAAAGGAAAATCCGGCAGCGGCGAAATTGCCGTCGGCAAAAGAGGCGGCCGATGTTTTGGAGAAAGCCAGGAAAAAAACCCTCGAGGCCGTCGAAGAGATGCCCGATTTTGTCGTCAAGCAGCAGATCCAGCGTTCGGCGGCGTACGCGGGTACCAACAATTTTCGTAATCAAGACCGCCTTGTAGTAGCGGTGAGCTACCGATCGACGGGCCAGGAAGATTATCGGCTGCTGTCTATGAACGGCATTTTGCAAAATAATGTCCAGTCCAAGCAATCCTATGAAGAGGCGGGCGGGACGAGTTCGACGGGCGAATTTGTAACCGTGCTCGCGACCATCTTTAAGCCTGAAAGCGAAACCAAATTTGCGGTTGTCGATACCGATGTGATACGCGAGCGAAAGGCCCTGGTCTTTGATTTCACGGTTACAAAAGACCGGGCCCGCCAGGTAATATCGGCGACCGGTTACACGACCGACTCGACGATCGCCGGCATGAAGGGCCGTATCTGGATTGACCGCGAGAGTTTTCGGGTTCTGCGGATCGAGAGCGACGCGACCGAGATACCGGCGGGTTTTCCGATCACGACAGCCAAGCGAAATATTGATTACGAATGGGTAAAGATCTCGGATGAGAAATATTTGCTTCCCTCGATCTCGGACGTGCGGCTGACGTTTCGCGAAAAGAGCAACATTTTTGAGACTCGGAACCTGATCAGATTTAAGGATTATCAGAAATACGGAAGCGAGGTTGTCATCCTCGATGATGACATCAAACCGGAGCCGTCACCGACGCCAAAGAAACCTGATTAATTGCTTAGCGAGTAATACGCTCCGGCCGCGACCAGCCCAAGCCAGATGAGGCCTTTGGCAAGAAAAAAGAGCGACGCAACCAGGCCGACACGTTTGGTCCAGTTGCGGGCCGGACATTTTCTCTTTTGCGGTACGTCCTGCATGCCAATTTTAAAATACCGGTTTTGCTTTATTTTTTCAATCATTAATCATAGGTTTATCATGAGGACCCGAAAACTCGCTATCAGATTTACCGTTCCGATATTTTGCCTTATTCTCGTATTTTGCGCGTTTTCGCAAAACGCACCGCCACGGGAAGAAAATAAACGCGAGGCCGATTTGATAGAACTCACAAAGCTGGATAAATCCATAAAACTCGACATTCGCTACGCCACGGCGAATAATTTTGTCGGCCGTGCCGTTTACCCCGAGCCCCGGGCGTTTTTACAGCGTCCGGCGGCGGAGGCTCTGGTGCGTGTCCATAAACTGCTGAAAAAGGAAGGGTTGGGCATCGTGATCTTTGACGGATACCGGCCGTGGGCGATCACAAAGCTGTTTTGGGAAGTCGTGCCGGAGGACAAGCGAAAATATGTCGCCGATCCGGCCAAAGGCTCAAAGCATAATCGCGGTTGTGCCGTTGACATGAGCATTTACGATCTCAAAACTGGAAAGGAAATTCCAATGCCGTCCGGCTTTGACGAATTTACCGAGCGGGCCTCGCCCGACTACAAAGGCGGCACCGGCGAGGAGCGCCAAAATCGCGACAAACTGCGGCGGTTGATGGAGGCCGAGGGCTTTACGGTCAACGCCAACGAATGGTGGCACTTTGACTATAAAGATTGGGACCGGTACGCGATATACGATATCTCGTTTGCCGATGCCGCCAAACAGGTAAAAAGGCAAAAGTAAAAAGTCAAAAACCCGAATTTTTGGAGATGTTGTTTGCCTTTTTATTTTTTACTTTTGCCTTTCCCACTTATTTAATACTTAGCGTAAGCGAAAATCTAGCGGTTCGCGGCATTTTGACCTGCTTTTTACGGACGAAAAAAATGTAATCGCCGGTTTCGGGCAAGGTAACGGTCAGCGTCCGCGAGCTTTCAAACTCGGTCTCGACATTGTATTCATCGCTGAAAACGCGAAAATCGAAAAGCCCCGTCTTGGAATTAGTTATCGTCACTTTTTGACCTTTTTTTGCCCCGAAAATATATTCTATTTCTTCGTCCTTCGAAAGCGTACCGGTTAGCGTCGTGCTCGATTTGCCCCCCGCAAATTTGATGCGAAGCGGTTCCGCCTTGCCGCCGCGCTGGGCAATCGCGGCGGTCGCTCCGATCGCCAAAAACATAACCAAAAAAATCAAGACAGATCGCATATCAACAGCTCCCGCAAAGAGAATTTTTTAGATGACTTTGATACTATACCGCATTATGAA
>JAYVDQ010000131.1:0-7797 GCA_043749325.1 Chloracidobacterium sp.
GCCGTCATCCTGCGAGAAATACACTGCCTGTTCGGTGCCGCAATATAGCAGGCCTTTGTGCACCGGATCTTCGCGAACCGTGTTGACAATGCCCCCATCGGGCAAACCTTTGACGATCTCTTTCCATGTTTTGCCGCCGTCGTGTGTCCGCAAAATATGGGGACGCAGATCGTCGAGACGAAATGTGTTGATCGCTGCATAAGCCGTATTCGCGTCAAATCGTCCGGCGTCAATCAGCGAGACCTTGGCCCATGATTTCAGCTCAGGCGGCGTGACGTTAGCCCATGTTTTGCCGCCTGTGCGAGTCACATGGATCAGCCCGTCGTCGGTTCCGGCCCAGATCGTGTTCACATCTTTGTATGACGGCGCGACGGTATAGATAACACCGCGGCGTGGCATCGTCTCCATGTCTTTTGTCGCGTAAATGCCGACGTTTGCTGGCACGTCCCATTTTTCACGCGTCAGGTCGGGGCTAATGACTGCCCAGCTTTGGCCGCCCGTGAGCGTTTTGAAAACGACGTTTCCGGCAAACAAGAGCATATGCGGATCAATAGGCGAAAAGATGACCGGAGCGGTGCGCAGGAAGCGGTATTTGCCGCTGCGAACCGCCTCGGGCATGATGTTTTGCACCTGTCCGGTTCGTTTGTCCATGCGCGTTAGTTTGCCACCGTAAATAATGTTTGGATCCAGCGGATCGGGAGCGACATAGCCGTATTCCTCGACGCCGAGCGTCATCCAATCTTTTGCCAGGATCGCACCGGTCGAGCCGCGTGACGCAACACCCGCCGAGCCGCTTTCCTGCTGGCCGCCGTAAACCCAGTACGGATATTGATTGTCGGTGATGACGTGATAAAACTGTGCCGTCGGCTGGTTGTACCAACTCGACCACGTCTGACCGCCGTTGACCGATATCGTCGCTCCCTGGTCGCTTGCGATCATTATGATGTCGGGATTATTCGGGTTGATCCAAAAACGGTGATAGTCGTCGCCGCCCGGTGCGCCCTTAAATCCGGTGAACGTCTTTCCGCCGTCCGTAGATTTATACGAAGCGGTATTTGCGACGAAGAGCGTGTTCGGGTCGTTCGGATGAACCTTGACCTCGGCAAAATCGCTGCCGCGGCCCCATATCCTGCCTTCGTTATTTGTTTGCGTCCAACTCTCTCCGGCGTCATTCGAAACATAAATTCCGCCTAATCTCTGGTTTGCGTCGACGGTCGCATAGATACGTTTCGGTTCGCTTGGCGAGATCGCTATTCCGATGCGGCCCAAACCTTGCTCGATGGTCGGCAGGCCTTTTGTAAGCTTTGTCCACGTGTTTCCGCTGTCGGTCGATTTGAAAAGGCCGCTTTCCTTGCCCTGCCAGGAGCCGTTTTCCCACGGACCCTGGCGGCCGGCCCAGAGATCGGCGTAAATGATCTTAGAATTTTTCGGATCGATCTCGATCTGAAAAGCCCCGGTATCGTCGTCCTTGAACAAAACGCGTTGGAACGACTGTCCGCCGTCTGTCGAACGATAAACGCCGCGCTCGTTATTTGGTCCGTACGGATGGCCCAGAACTGCAACATACAGCCGGTTCTCGTCCTTTGGGTCAACCGCGATCGACGCGATCTGCTGGCCGTTGCGAAGCGCGAGATGCGTCCACGTCTGGCCGGCGTCGGTCGATTTATACATCCCGTCCCCCGTAGATAGATCAGGGCGCTGCAACCCCTCGCCGCTACCGACATAGAGTACGTTCGGGTTTGACGGTGCGATCGCGATATCGCCAATCGACCCGGTCGGCTGATCGTCAAAGATCGGTTTCCACGTGCGTCCGGCGTCAGTCGTTTTCCAGACGCCGCCGTTATTGACGCCGATGTAGAAAACATTTGGCTGCGACGGTATGCCGACCGCACCGACAGTTCGCCCGGCACGAAACGGGCCGATAGAGCGCCATCGCATGCTCTGGTAAAGCGATTGATCGATCTGTTGAGCGAAAAGCAGCGTCGGTACAGTGATAAATACAGCAATGGCCGCGAGAACGATTCCCCGCAGAGTCGAAGCGGTCGAAATAAACATAGAGATTCTCCTAAATATGATATTTCAGAAGATTAACAGAAAACCAGAATTGTGGTTATCCCAGCGGCGAAATTCGATCAATAATGAATGAAAAAAGGCAGCCCCGATGTGGAACTGCCTTGGTGAAATTAGATTTTGATAGATTATATGGATTCGCCCGCTTCGTTTTTCCAAATGGCCACGGCGTCCGACGGTTTCTTGGGTTTGGTCTCCGGCGGTTTTTGCGGCGGCGGATTTTTGGGCTGCGGGTTGATCACCGGCGGCGTTTCCTTCGGGGGCGGCTTTTTGTCACCGTCTTTCTGTGCGGACACGGCAAATGTTAGGCCGATGACCATCGCACAAGTAAATAATATTTTTTGTAAAACTTTCATTGCTTTCATTTCCTCTTCCGTTTATTTAATGCTCTCGGGGAAAAGAGGAGAAGTGAGCCGCATATTATCAAGGCAATCTGAGTGCCACAGACCCCTTTATGACGCTTTAGGCACATATTTGGTTGGAAATGATTTCTTCAACCGGCTTTGATATTTACAAGACTTTACGTTTTCAGGTATTTTCATACGAAATCGTGAATTGCACAATCCATAGTACGATCAAATTGGGCAAAAAGTGAGATAATTTTTCAATGACCGAAACCCCGAACTCGCAAGATCGGATGCGCGCGATACTCGTCCTCGTTGCCACGGTAGGTATGATCGTCTTTAACGGTCTCGCCGCCGCCGGTTATGTGAATGGCGTGACGCCGGAGATGATCTCTGACAAATATCCGACCGTCCTGACACCCGCCGGATACGCATTTACGATCTGGAGCCTGATCTATGTGGGAATGATCGCATTCAGCATTTATCAGCTTTTGCCGGCCAATCTCTTGCGGTTTCGAAGCATTCGGTCGGTTTATATCGTCAGTTGCGTGTTCAATTGCGCGTGGATCTACTTTTGGCATCGCGAACAGATCGGTTTTTGCCTGGTTTTGATACTTGCCTTGGTGCTGACGCTATTGTTGATCAATATGAAATTCAAGGAGCCGGATTCGTTACGGACGGCGTTGTGTACAAAAGCGCCGTTTGGGATATATTTCGGCTGGGTGACCTGCGCGGCGATCGTGAATTTTGCCGTGTTTCTCGCGTACTCAGCCGTGACGATGTCCAGCCGGATGTCCGCGATATTCGGCTCCGTTTGCATTGTACTTGCGGCCGGGCTTGCCGTCATCGTCCGGTGGAAGCTGGCAAATTATCTGTACGCGCTTACTGTCGCCTGGGCCCTAACGGCGATCGCGGTCAAACAAAGTGGAAATACAGCGATCGTGATCGCGGCGGCGTTCGGAGCAGTAACCTGTCTCGTAACAGCCGGCAGCGTCGTAACAAATCTTAAGGATTCAACCAGTGAATAACGGAAAGATCTGTGTACCGGTTTCGGCCGAAACCTCGGAAAAAGCGATTGTCGACGCGCGCCAGTCCGCTGAGATCGCGGATGTTGTCGAGATCAGGATCGACGCGCTCGCCCCCTCCGAAATAGGGCCGTTTTTGAATGGCGTCACATCGGACAAGCCGCTTCTCATCACTTATCGTCCCGCCGAACAGGGCGGGTATCGCGAGATCGACATCGAACAGCGAATTAAATTTTGGAACGGGATCGACGGAAGCCGGTTGGATGCGAGTCGGTTATGGTTCGACCAAGAGGCCGATATCGCGGGCCGCATGCGAAACTATAGCAATCCAGTTTCGATCCGTTCTTTTCACGATTTTGAAGGAGTTCCAGCCGATATCGACTCAATTTTCGACACGCTGGCTGCCGACGGCGCGGTTGTAAAGATCGCCGTTACCGCCAGGGATATTACCGATGCGATACCGGTCTGGAAACTGCTCGACCGGGCGAAAACCGAAAACAAGCAATTGATACCAATCGCGATGGGTGAAGCCGGGAAATGGACGCGGATCCTCGGCCTCGCACACGGTGCATTTCTCACCTATGCATCAATCGACACGGGCAAAGAGACGGCAGGCGGACAGCTTACGGCTAAAGAGTTGGTCGAGACGTACCGCGTCAAAGAGCTTGATGAAAATACTCTGGTTTACGGCATCATCGGTGACCCGGTTGCTAAATCGCTTTCGCCCGCGATGCTCAATCCGGCGTTTGTTTCTGCTGGTATAAACGCCGCTTATTTGCCCTTTCAGGTCAAAAACCTGGACGAATTTATGCGTCGAATGGTGCTGCCGCAGACGCGCGAGGTCGAGCTAAATTTTGCCGGTTTTTCGGTCACGATGCCGCATAAAGAGACGATAATGAAATATCTTGACAGCGTCGACACGATCGCCGAACAGATCGGGGCGGTCAACACTGTCAAGATCGAAAATGGCCGCCTCACGGGCTACAACACCGATGTTTACGGATTTATTACCCCGCTTAAAGAGAGACTCGGCGATTTGCGGGATGCTCGGGTAGCCGTTTTTGGTGCGGGAGGAGCGGCGAGGGCATGTGTTTATGCGCTGAAGATGGAAAATGCGGACGTGACGGTGTTTGCTCGAGATCCCGTAAAGGGCGGAGCTTTCGCGAAGGAGTTGGATGTCAATTTTAAGATTATTTCGGATTTGAACCATGAAAGCTCAAAGGCCAAAGGCCAGAGACCAAAAACCGATCTTTCCGATTTCGATATAATCGTGGACACCACGCCGCTCGGAATGGGAGGTGAGTTAGAACACGAATCGCTCTTTACATCCGACGATCTTGCGGGTATAAAATTTGTCTACGATCTGGTTACAAATTCTGTCGATACGCCGATAATCCGCGAGGCCAAAAAGGCGGGCATTCCCTGTCTCGGCGGCCTTGAAATGCTGATCGCTCAGGGCGCAAAACAATTCGAGATCTGGACGGGCCGCGAGGCTCCGGTGGATGTAATTCGAAGTTTAATAATTTCACGAATGGAGGCATAAAAGGATGACGGTTGAAAGTCTGAATTGCCCGAATTGCGGAGCCGGCGTCGCCAGCGATAGCTCGCAATGCCAGTTTTGTAAAACACGTCTTAAGACAATGGCGTGTCCTTCGTGTTTCGGCCTGATGTTTGTCGGCAGCAAATTTTGCGATCACTGCGGAGCGATATCCGTGCCGGTGAATCTTCAGATGGGGGACGATCTTGGCGATTGTCCACGCTGTAATTTGCCGCTCGGACTGTTACAGATCGGCGGCACACACTTGCGCGAATGCGAAAAGTGCGACGGCCTCTGGGCGGACATCGCGGCATTTGAGGACATCTGTGCGAATACCGAAAAACAGTCCGCCGTTCTCGGCTTTATCGGCAGAAGAACGGCGAGGGCCGAGATGTTGACAAAGATCAGCTATGTTCGGTGCCCGGATTGCCGCGAGATGATGAACCGAAACAATTTCGCTCGCGCGTCGGGCGTGATCGTTGATATTTGCAAGAAACATGGCGTTTGGTTTGATGTTGACGAACTGCCGAAGATCGTCAATTTCATCCAAAAAGGCGGGATGGAGATTGCCCGCGAAAAGGAGAAGATTGACCTCGATGCCGAACGCAGACGGCTCCGCGATGAACAGCGAAGACTTGGAACCCCGGAACAGGGTTTCGGCATCGGCGGTATTTTTAAAAAAGAAGACAACTCGGGTATTAGAAACTTCGTCCGAAGTCTGTTTGATTGACATAATGGGCGAAATTTAAACTAACGACACCTTTTTTGAAAATATGAAACACAGCCGATTTGCGATCTTGTTATTGCTTGCCGCGTCAATCCTCGTTTATGTCAGCCCGGCAAAAGCCGCGACCCAGTGGAACCCTCAGCGTACATGGGTATTTTTTGTGGGCCTCGTTAAATGGAAAGATTCCGAGTCGTTCGAGTCTTTTCCAGCAAAGATCCGCAAGGACGGCATGTTGCTAAACAGTTTGCGAAAACGTGGAGTGCCGGAGGATCACATCGTCTATCTGAAAGACGCCGCGGCAACAACCGCTGTCGTTGAAACCAAATTTGCCGATTTCCTAAAAAAAGCCGCCCCGGACGATTGGGTTTTTGTCTATTTCGAAGGCCACGGCTACAAAACCGACGCCGGCACGCCATATCTTGCGACCTACGATGTGGCCGGAAAGATTCTGGGCTGGAAATTCGATTCGGTGCCCAACACGATCGAAAAGTATTTTCGCGGCTCGCACGCAATGATAGCTCTCGATAATTGTTATTCGGGAGCGATGGCAAATTCCGTAAATAAGGTGAAACGTCGCGCTTCGTACGCGGTGTTGGCGTCGTCAATGGCGAGTCAGGAATCGACCGGCAACTGGACGTTTACCGAGTCGATAATCTCGGCGTTTAACGGAGCTCCTTACGCCGATGCTAACCGAGATGGCAAGGTTACGTTGGCGGAATTGGGCGAAAACGCATCCCAGGACATGCTCTTTGGCGAGGAGCAGATTGCGACGATAGCATTTACGAACGGTTTTGACCCACAAACCATGATCGCGGATGCCGCCCCCGCAACGTCATCGCGTATCGGCGAACGTGTGGAGGCTTATAGTGTGGACGATTGGTACAGAGGGTACATTGCGGATATTGGCGGGGGCAAATTCAAGATCCACTATTACGGTTTTGAAGCCAGCGACGATGAATGGGTGACCCCCAAAATGATCCGTGTACCCAATACTCTTTCGGCCTATAAGATCGGCGAGCGAGTCGAGGTAGAGTGGAAGAAAAAATGGTTTCCCGCCCACGTGCTTAACGTAAAAGGCGGCTCGCATTACGTTAGCTATGACGATTACGATATGGACGAGAACGAGTGGGTGTCTTCGAAACGGATTAGAAAATTGAAGTAGCGTTATGGTTTGTTTCGAGGGCTGCGAGTTTATATTGACAAGTTACTTACTTCTTATGGATGGAGACGAACAACCGTATTGTGCAGCTCATTGTCGGACGTACATTGAATTAATATCTCCAACTCCTCGATTGCCCGACCGCGTGGCATCGTGTCTGGAATCATCACAACGCCGCAGAAAAACTTACCTTCCGCCATTCGTTCGTATGCAAAATGAATAAATGTTCTTGCGTCGTGGGTCAATATTAAGCGGCCCTCATTGGCAGCCCACGTTAAGATATCTCTATCGTGGAATCGCTTTAGACCCATGTCCTCGGTCCTAACAACGTCTAGATCGGGAATTCGAGCTTGCAAGCCTCGCAAAATAGGACCATCAAAGTTCTGATCGGTTAGGATCTTCTTCATTACGAACGGTTTTTCGCAAGGTATTCTTTTTTTCGAACACGGAGTTTCTCCATAAACTCAATATGCTTGGGATCAGCTTCGATCTTTTTCCAAACTTTCTCAGCTGCAATAGTTTTGTTCGCAAGATGCTTGTCGATCGCGGATTTGTGCGACAGATAGTAGGCGATCACAGAGTAAATATCCGCGACCGAATAGGATTTCGACGGAAAAGATTCATAGATATCTTCCGGACACGCTCCCCGATTATGAGCGTCGACTACCATGTCGATGAGCAGGCGAGTTCCCCCGACTCGGATTGTCCCGTCGTCCCATGTCTCAAGGGGTACTGGTTGTGTGGTTTCGAGCGTCATCATAAATCAAGGTGCAGCATCGGCAATTGTCCTGCTATCATCTACAGTATATCTTCATTGATCGAAACTGTGAATAGATAAATCTAATGAACGAACGTTACAGCCGGCAAATATTATTTCGTGAGATAGGAAAAGCCGGCCAGGAAAAGCTGCTGAATTCACGGGTTTTGCTGGTCGG
>JAYVDQ010000132.1:0-8084 GCA_043749325.1 Chloracidobacterium sp.
CCAACGTGCTTCAGATCCCAATTGTCGGCCTTTTGCTGATCGGCCTCGTCCAGCTTATGCCGCTCGGCGGCGGCGTAAGCGGCGATCTGTTGAGCATCACGTCTTCGCACGCGCTGTCGATCGACCAATACGCAACCAGATTCTTTGTTATCCGGTTGATCGTTTATCTCGTGTTTTTCGCGGCGTGCCTCACGTTTATCAACAACGAGCGAAGACTGAAAAAGGCCGTTTTGCTGGTGATTATTTTTGGAGCATCGATGGCGTTTATCGGCATCATGCAGCGGTTAGCCAACCCCGAAGGCATTTATGGGCTCCGCAAAACACCGCAGTCACTGCCGTTTGGGCCATTTGTCAATCAGCACCATTTCGCGGCGTTTATGGAAATGACCGCCGGCTGCACTTTTGCGTTGATGTTTGGAAAGACCACCGGCCGCGATAAAAAATTGCTGCTGGTGATGGCGTTGGCCGTGATGGGCATCGCGACTGTTTGGACGAGTTCGCGTGGCGGTGTGATCGGGTTTGGATCGATGCTCGCTTTCGTTATATTGGTAAATTTTTTCAATCGGGAACGATCAAGCAAGACCAGCGACGCAAACGCCGGAAGTGGTATTCAGAGAAAGATCGCTCTTGCCGCCGCCGGTCTGGCCGTAATCCTTGTAGTTTTTGGCACTGTTTTGTATCTGGGCGGGGGCGATGCCCTCTTTCGCGGGATCGGCGTGAGCAATGCGAGCGGCGATCTTACCTCGGGCCGGACGCACTATTGGGCCGTCGCCATCAGGGTATTTCTCGAATATCCGATCCTCGGCGCCGGTTATGACGCATTTGGCGCAGCATATACCAAATTCGATACCTGGAACGGCACGCTGCGGGTCGAGCAGGCCCACAACGATTATCTGCAAACGCTTGCCGACGCGGGACTCGCCGGTTTTGCCTGTATCGCTGCATTTATCTATTTATTGTTTAAGAAAGGTTTGGGGACTATCTCATCTGTTGGCAGCAGCTTTCGGCGAAATTCGGGCGTAGGTGCTTTGGCGGGGTGTTTCGGGATACTGATCCATAGCTTTTTTGATTTTCCGCTGCGTACGCCGTCAAACGCATTTTTCTTTCTGCTTCTGGCGGCGGTTGCAACCGTTTCGATCAAAACGAGCGATGATGCCGAGCCATCGCGACGCAGGCACCGGGCTAGCGGACCTTAACCAGCACCTCTTTCTTTCCGCACGGCATTTCAAATTTGATCTGATACATCCCGGCATTTGGGCTTATCGATTTGATGACGAAGATTGCCCGGCTCGTTATCCCCTCGATCGACTCTCGACGCACGCTGACATTTTTGGGGCTGTTCGAAGTTGCTGTTAACCCCTCGATCTCGCCGTCGCCCTCGACTCCGATGATGACCGCCAGATCGCTGCCGCCATTTTTCAACGAGAGGCTCTCTTCGCTCGATGTGAGGGTACAGGGCTTTATTTCAGTTGTCGGCTTGGAATCGATGACACGCAGCCGTGAATCCGGGGCCGCCGCAGTTTCAGGTTTCTTTTCGGGAGCAGATGCTTCCGGCTTTGGTTCCTCCGTTGGTTTGGTCTCAGCCTGAGCAGGCGAAGGCTCAGGCTTTACTGCCGTTTCTTTCGTCGGGGCTTTAGCCGTCTCAGGTGGCGGAATGGTGATGACTACCGGTGGAAAAAGCTCTTTTGTCCCGCTAGCCTGTTTACTGTCTGATGCCGATTCTTTTGATTTTTCGCCGTTTGTTTTCGAAGCGTCAGGCTTTGCTTCCGTCACTTGTTTTAGCGGATCGGTCCTGGTTTGGGGCGACGCGGCCGGCGTCGGTGCCGTTTTTGGAATATCAGTCTTTGTGCCCGGCGTAGCGGTTACAACCGGCTCTGTTTTCATTTGTGCCAACGTTTCTTCCGTCTTGACCGGCACCCCGCTTTCGATCTTTAATTCCGGTGTCGGTTTTGGCTGGGCCTTTTTAGCGACTAACTCAGCCGGGATCGTATCCGGTTTCGGCGTGTCAATTTTGACTTCAGGCGTGGCAGATGTCGCCGGTTCCGTCCTGGTCTCGGACAGCGTTTCGGTTTTTACCTCCGGCGCGGGTTTCGGTTCGGTCTTTTGGGCGACAGAAGCAGGAGGCGCTGGCTTAGCACCTATTTTGGCCTCCAAGCCTTCCGTGTTACCGTTCACGCGTTTGTAAAGTGATTCGATCACGCCGTAGCGAACAAAGTCAGCCGTACCGCTCTTATAGCATTTGATATATGCGTCAAGGGCCTCAGCATTCTTCCCCGAAAGAGCCAACGCCGATCCGAGGCGCCACATGCCCGAACGCCACCACGCGCTGTCCACCGGCAGCACACTAACGGCGCGTCGCAGCCGGAGCACGGACTCCGCCGGGTTGTCCATTTCGTAGAGCGCCCAGCCGTTGATCTCCTCGACGCGTCCGCGAAGAATGGCCGAGAGCGTGAAGCGGGACACGTCAGGCACGGTAAGATATTCGCCGCGTGTGATGGCAATGGCGCGGGCCTCGTACAGTTCGCTTGCCAAAACAGCGGCGGTCGCCGAGGGCGCGTCGAGTCCTGCTTCCACGTTTTCGACCGTGGCCTTGGCAATTTCGACCACTTTTGGCAGAGCGATCTTTTTGTCAAGCATCTGAGTTGCGGCAAAGATCTGGCGATGGATCTTCATCTTGTCGTCGCCGCGAATAAAAGCGTCGGCCGCCGCGGCCAATGCATCGGCCTTTGGTTCGGCCGCATCGAGCTGCTGCTTTAGCTCAAGCAGGGCCATGAGCCGTGCCGCGTTCTCGGGATCGTCGGCAGCCGTTGGAGCAAATATGCTTGCGCGGCGTTCCGGCCCTATAAGCTCGATAAAACTCTTGGATTCACGCGTCACCCGGCCGCCGAGTTTGGTGCTCACAACACCATCTTTTACCGAAAAACTCTTTGCCAGTTCTTCGGCTGCGTCGCGGTAAAATCCAGAGGCGAGCCGCGCGGACGCCATCTCATACTGGAGCGTCGGAAATTCGCCGTACTGCCGTGCCGCGAGCAGTACCTTTTCGGCTTCGCCAGGCTTTCTCTGCACCATGATCCCGCGCGCCAGGGCGATGTGAGACCAGACAAATCGCGGATTGACCGCGATCGATTTTTTGGCAAATTCGGCCGCTTTGACGCCTTCGTTATGTGCGGCATGCCAATACGCGACACCGGCCAGCAGGATCACGTTTCCGGGGTTTGACTCAAGTGATTTTGCGAGTTCAGCCTCGGCATCGGTCCGCTTTTCGGCGTCGAAAAGAGCGAGGATCAGCCCTGTCTGGGCCGGCAGATTTCCGGCGTCCTTGGCGAGGATCTCGCGGTACAGCGTAACCGCTTCATCCGCTTTGCCAAGCGAACGTTTCATCTCGGCCAGGCCGCGGCGGGCCGGCAGCGAGTCGGGCTCGACGGCGAGGGCCTTGGCATATGCCGCGGCCGATTCATCGAGGAGAAAGTCCATCCGGTTCGCGAGGCCCAGTGTCTGCCATGCCGGCGATGATTCCGGGTTGAGCTTGATAGCGTTTTCCGCGACACGTTTTGCCTCGGTGCCGTTCTCAACGCTCATATAAAAACCAGCGATCGCAAGCAATTGGCCGACGTTAGCGTCCGCCTTTTCCTCAAGGGTCTTCGCGATCTCGAAGGCCGCGTCGCGTTCGCCGCGAAAGAACAGGTTGGCGGGAAATTTTGAAAGCGATTCCGTAAACAATTGATCGGAGACCGGTTTCGGAGCTCCTGCCGCCGCCGCCTTAAACATCGCGGCCGCGCCGGCTATGTCGCCCGCCACGATCTTTTCATTGCCCATCTGGCCGTGAGTCGCGGAGATTAGTTCGAGAGAGAGAGTTCGCTTATCCGACTTTGGAAATGTCTCGTTAAATTTTTGCAGAGCAGCGAGGCGTCCGGCTGTGTCCGGGATAGCTGACGCCTTTTTCCACTCAACCTTTTCATCCGGCTTCTTTGTCGGCGTGACAGGCTTTTTGGGCTTTGCCGACGAGGTTGTGTGGGTTGCCGTCGATTGACCGGCCGCAGGCTTTGGTTTTGGCTTGGAGTTGGCCGTCGTTGTAGCCGAAGCAGGCTTCTTTGACGGAGCCGGAGTTGTTTTTGGCTTTGGCTTTGACGTCGACGAATTATGAGCCGTTGTTTTCGTCGCAGTTGTTTTTTTCGGCGTCGGTTTAGGCTTTGCGGCTGAGGTCGTTTTTCCCGGCGCGGCTTTCTTTACCGTCTTAGGCGGGTCGCTCTTTTTCGGCTTCGTTGTCTGGGTAAACACTGGAAAAAGCGCCAGACCCAATAACGTTACTAATGCAAAAAATCTCATAAAACACACGTCACCGTTCCCAAAATAATATCACGAAATTGCCTTTTGGCCCTGCCCGCCGTATGCTCGCCCTATGACCGAACTCGACCATGTGTGGTCTCAGATGCTCGTTGACGCCGAGGCACGCGCCGGTGATACGGGCCGCAAACACGTCGCCGATTACCTACGGCTGAGAGCGACGAACGACGCGATCCGCGTTGGTGGCGTCGGTTGGTTATTCGACACAATGATCGAGATCGCCAGCCCGGCGATGAACATCCACAACCCGGTCCACATCGAGCGTGAAGAGCCGCACAGCTTTGACCGCGGCAGTTCGACAATGGTCGGCTCGCTTCTAAGTATCCGTCAAGGTGTGAGATGTCTTACAATCGAAGCGGGTTGGGTGCGAACACCATCGGACGGCATTATGCAAAAAGGAGCACTTGTTTACGCCCGCATTTCGCATTTCGGGATGCCAACGTCCGGCGGTGAAATCCGCCTTGTCCACGCCGAATCGCTGCCTCAATGGCTTGACGAGACCGGCGCGGTCGTCGGCAGCCGCGAGTTGCGGCGCCATTTCGAAGTGTTTCTCGGGCCTTAGCTCAGCCGTTTTCGCATTTTGTTTTCCGGCCCGCGTAGCGTAAAATAGAAAGTTGACGTTGATTAACGGGAGACATTTCATAAGTGATAGCAGATCTTGATAAATTGATAGAATTACAGCAGACAGATACCAATCTTCGACGGTTGAAAAAATCGTTGGAGACCGCAGAAACCAGGCGTGCCGAGATCGAACAAGAGTTTGAACAGCACGCCTTTTCTATACGCGAAATACAGGCCAAGCGGGATACGTTGCAGGCCAAACGGGCTGATCTCGAAAAGCAGATAGCCGAGAATAAAACCTATCTCGAACGCGCGAGCCGCAACTTGCAGCACGCCCAAAACCAAAAAGAATACGAAACCGCGATGCGTGAGACCGATGCCCTGCAAAAGCAGATCACGGCCTTGGAAACGCAGATCGTCGAGATCATGGTAGAGGTCGAGAGCGTCGAAAAAGAGTTGGCGGAGCGATCCGAGGAGATCAACACTCTCGACACAAAACGGGACGCCGCACTCGCCGAATTTGACGCCGTCATGGCGAAAGACAAGACCGAATTTGACAAGGAAACCAAGCATCGTGCGACCGCCTTCGCTACCCTGCCGACTCGCCTTGCCTCGATCTACGATCGCCTTTCCCAACGCAGCCGCGACGGCATCGCGGTGGCCGAGGTCATTAACGGCTCGTGCAGCGCATGTTACGTCCTGCTCCGCCCGCAGGTACAGGTAAATGTCAAAAAAGGCGACGAGATCATTACCTGCGAAAACTGTACACGGATAATGTACATGCGTGCCCGCGAATCGGAAGCTGCCGCGTAGCTCCGCTTTTTAAGAGATTTGGCCACGAATGGCACGAATTTCACGAATAATTTTTTCGTGTTATTCGTGCCATTCGTGGCTAAAAATCCCCTTCTCAGCCGATCCGCAGTTTGTATCAACGGCAGCATTCGCAGTATATTGTCTGCATGCTTGAACACTTGTCAGATTTATTTTCCGGGTCGCGAATTTGCGTCCGCGTCGTCCTCCTTTGCCTAACTTTAGCGTTCGTTTCGCTTACTTTTGCAAGCGATAAAAGCGCTGAAATCACTCATTGGGAGCGGCAGACCGCCAACGTCCAGATAGTCCGCGACGATTGGGGCATTGCGCATGTCACGGGTAAGACCGACGCCGACGCAGTTTTCGGAGCGATCTACGCGCAGGCCGAGGATGATTTTAACCGCGTCGAGACTAACTACCTCAATTCGCTCGGACGGCTCGCCGAGGCCGAGGGCGAAAAGGCGATCTGGAGCGATCTGCGGCAGAAAATGTTTATCGACCCCGTCGTGCTAAAGGCCGACTATGCCGCAAGTCCGGCGTGGCTGCAAAAGCTGATGACAGCCTGGGCCGACGGCCTGAATTTTTATCTTGCAAAACATCCTGAAACCATACCTCGCGTCATCACGCACTTCGAACCCTGGATGGCCCTCAGCTTTACCGAGGGCAGCATCGGCGGTGATATCGAATCGATCAATCTCGGCCAACTCCAGGCCTTTTACGATGGCGGGCCAGCGGTGGCGAAGAATGAGGAAGACGAGTGGCTAAAGGAGCCGTCAGGCTCAAACGGCATGGCGATCGCCCCGTCAAACACACGCGACCACCACGCCCTGCTCCTGATCAATCCGCACACCTCGTTCTTTTTCCGCTCCGAGCTGCAAATGACCAGCGGCGAGGGGCTGAACACTTACGGAGCTTCGACATGGGGCCAATTTTTTATCTATCAGGGCTTTAATGAGCATTGCGGCTGGATGCACACATCGAGCGCGGTCGATGCCATCGATGAATTTCTCGAAACCGTTACAAAAAAAGGCGACGGCTACACCTACAAACATGGCAGCGACTCGCGAGAGGTGACTACCAGCGTGATCAAGGTGCCATATAAAACTGACAACGGCACGACCGAACGGACATTCACCGTCTATCGTACACAACACGGGCCGGTCGTTCGCAAGACCGAGGACGGCAAATGGGTAACTGTCAGCTTGATGAACGAACCGATCAAGGCCCTGACCCAATCCTACACGCGGACAAAGGCGAAAAATTACAAAGAGTTCCAGCAGATAATGGAGCTGCATTCCGACTCGTCGAACAATACGATCTATGCGGACGCTGACGGCAACATCGCCTATTTTCACGGCAATTACATACCGCGACGCGACCCTAAGTTTGACTGGACAAAGCCCGTGGACGGTAGCGACCCCGCGACCGACTACAAAGGCCTGCTGGCCGTGGACGAGTCGCCGAATTTGTTCAATCCTAAGAGCGGCTGGCTCTACAACAGCAATAATTGGCCGTGGTCGGCCGCCGGTGCGAGTAGCCTTAAGCAGTCCGATTATCCCAAATATGTCGATAGCGGCATTGAGACCGCCCGAGGTCGGCACGCGATCAAGGTCCTCGAAAGCAAAAGGGATTTCACGCTCGAATCGCTGAACACCGCCGCCTACGACAGCTATCTGACGTGGTTTGACAAGCCACTGCCCGCGCTCATAAAGGCCTGGGACGCCGCCCTGGCAAGCGATCCGTTAAAAGCAAAAACGTCCGAGCAGATCGCACTGTTAAAAACGTGGGACCATCGCTGGGCCGTCGATTCGGTCTCGACGTCTGTAGCCGTTTTTTGGGCCGAAGACATGCAGCGCCGCATCGGCGCCGACGCGAGACGCGCTTCGTTAGGGGTGGAGGAATATATCGCGACCCGCGCGACCCCGGCTCAGATGCTGCAATCGCTCGCCGCCGCCTCAGACAAACTCACTGCCGATTTCGGTAAATGGCGGACGCCCTGGGGCGACATCAATCGTTTCCAACGCCTCAACGACGACATCGTCCATCCGTTTACCGACGCCGGCCCGAGCATTCCCGTCGGCTTTACGTCGGCCGTATGGGGATCGCTTGCGTCATTCGGAGCGCGTTCCTACAAAGGATCGAAAAAGATCTATGGCACCAGCGGCAACAGCTTTGTCGCGGTCGTCGAATTTGGTTCAAAGGTCCGCGCCCACGCCGTAACAGCCGGCGGCGAAAGCGGTAACCCGGCGTCCAAACATTTCAACGATCAGTCCCAGCGGTATTCCACCGGCAACCTTCGCAAAGTGTATTTCTACCCGTCGCAGCTAAAGGGCCATACGGAAAAGAATTATCATCCCGGCGATTAGCCC
>JAYVDQ010000133.1:0-2724 GCA_043749325.1 Chloracidobacterium sp.
AAGAGGTTGACGAAGGGATTCCGGTTTTGCACACGGGAGAAACTACGAGGAAGAAGATTTCCGGGTCGGTCCCAGAGAAATGAGGTGTAAAAATGAAGAGAGTTTTTGTCTTTGCTGCAATTGTGATAGGTTTTTCGGTGGCGGGAGCTAAGGCTCAGGGTAAAGATGCCGCGCTTCTGGTCACCCAGGAGTCTGTTAAGAAAGTCCTGATCAAACACACTACTAACGTTTACAAAGTTAGCTTTGACCAGTGCCGGGCTTCCATAAAGATCTCTGGGCCGACATCTACTCAAGCAGTTTATCAAGAAAGCGGCCGGTCTTATGTCGGCGGAGGTTTCCCTCACGATGACGCATCGAACTATTTGTCTGCCGGATCGAGCGGCGATTTTGGCGGTTGGCGGACCACTGATCGATATGAGATTGATCTTTCAAAACTTGGCGGACAAAATATTTCAGTTGCTCCCGCCTACAGAAAAGGATTCTCCCGGATCTCGCTAGTAAATACTAAAGAGCAAAACGCGGTCGGGATCAAACATCATGACAGATTAGACAGTGCCGCGGAGCTTGTGTTTATTGTAAAGACAAAAAATATCGATAAGACAGTAAAGGCTCTGCATGAAATTCTCAATCTGTGTGAAAACCAGAAACATTAGATTTTAGATATACTTGTTCAAAAAAGGGGAACTCTCAAACAGAGTTCCTAATTTTATTCTTTGACCCGTCTTATGGTTTTGTCGGGGTCGGACTCGGTTTCGGAGCGGTTGTTCCGCCGCCCTCTGCCATTCGGCCCGCTCGCGAGATCGCGATCCGTTTTTCTTTATTTGGCCCGTCATCTACGGTCACCTTAATGTTTCGGTAAGTTGCATCGCGGGCGTCATTTGACGGAATATAGCCGATCGAATATTGCGTACGAAGCTCGTTGGATATCTCTTTGGCCAGGGCCGGTAATTCGGCGGCACCGTTCGGAAAGTATGCTTTACCGCCCGATTCCGCTGCGAGACGCTCCAGAAATGCCTTCGATTTATCCTGCGGGCTTTTGCTTATAAAGCCACCTTCTTTGCTCAGTTCGCTGACGAAGCCAATAACGTATATCTGGACTTCGGATTCGCGCAGCAACTCGAATAGCTGTTTCTCGTTGTAGTAGCTGTTACGGTCTTCGCCGTCAGAAACCAATATCAGAGCCCGCCGTTTACGGTCGTTGATCTTCTTGGACCTTTCGTATTCATCTACATTTTCGACGGCGAGGTAAACCGCATCGATTATCGCTGTTTGGCCCCCTTCGATATACAGGTTGTCCAGGGCGTCATTTAGATCGGTTTTATTCGCCGTAAACTGTTGCTGGATCTCGATCTTGTCGCGTCCCACAAAACGAATGATCATTGTTTCGTCATCAGGGCGATTAGTATTGACGAGGATCTTGCCTGCCTCGATTACCTTTTCAAGCAGCTGACGCATAGAGCCGGAATTATCAACTACAAGCGCGTAATTTGTAGGAACCTCGGACTTTGAAAAAAAATCTATTTGCTGGGAAACCCCATTTTCGAAAATCTTGAAATCTTTTTGTTGCAAATTATTTACGGGCCGATTGTTTCGATCGACGACGCGCACATTCAAATTGACAAGCTCGGTGTCGATCTTAATGATCTCATCCGGAGTTTCGGTCGGTTTCGGCGTCGCCTTTATGGCAGACGGCGTCGGCATGGGGGTAGGAGTCGCCGTTTGTGCTCGGGCAGGTGATCCCTGAGCATTGGCAACCAAATGCCACATAGAGAATAGGGACGTACCCAGAAACATTATCGTTAACAGATAGAAAGTTCTTTTCATCTTTAGTTTTTTCTGCATCTAGTGATAGGCGGGGTTTGGCGTTGCGTAGTAGCCTTCGCGCCCGCGGACAGTTAGACGCGGCAAACCCCTCGGGGGTTTGACCTTAACTTTTACCTTACGCCATTTTCCATCTGGCTGGAAGTCTTTTGGTATGTACCCGATTGAATATTGATGCCTTAATTCGAGGGCAATGCGTTCGAAGATCTCATCCATCTCGACATCGGTCTGGGGGTAGAATGACTTGCCGCCCGTAACCGAGCTGATCTCGTCGAGAAACGCCTGACCCTGCATGCCTATGGCACTTGAAGAGTCGCCTTTGTCCACTATGCCGACTGCGTACGTAACGACATCGGATTCTCTCAAAAGGCGGCGAACCTCGCCAAAATTGTACCGGGACGAGTTGTCCTGGCCATCGCTGATGATAAGCAACGCCCGTTTATTATGGCTCCCGCGGGTAACCCGCTCGATACCCAAGTAAACGGCATCGTAAAGCGCGGTATTGTCATGCGGCTTGACGAGCGTAAGCTTGTCGAGAACGGCTTCGCCGTCCCTGGTACGGTCAAGCAGTAACTGGGCCCGGCTATTGAACGCAATCAGAAAATATTCGTCAGAGGGGTGACTTGTGGCGATAAAACGGGAAAGGGCCTTGCGGGCCTTAATTATTTTATCGCCGTTCATCGATCCCGACACGTCAAACAGGATGCCGACCGAAACCGGTGCATCGCTGTCGCTAAAGAAAGTTATATCCTGATCTTTATTATTGTCACTAATGGAAAAGGCGTTTTTGGTCAGGCCCGAAACATAACGGCCATAAAGATCTGTTACGGTCAACGTCAACGTGACGAGGTCGGTTTTGATACGCACAGGCCCGTTGGGATCATCCGGCAGCTCGGGGGTTGG
>JAYVDQ010000134.1:0-16413 GCA_043749325.1 Chloracidobacterium sp.
GCCGGGTGGCACGAAATCGATCGCACCCTGGATGGTACAAAAATCACCGGACCCATTCGAATTGACAGTCGAAACGCCGGCTCCGGCCGCCGGAGCGGAGATTTTGGTCGCAAACCGAAAGACATTAACGCCGGAAAATCCTACGAACGGCGCGTTTCCAGCATCCGTCAGCACGCCTGCGTCCATGATTATGTAATACGTCTGGTTATATGCCAGTTGGGAGTGCGTGTATATCGCCGCCGTATTCCCGTTTATGATCACGGGCAGATACCTAAATGATGTGCCGCCGATTGTTTTCGCCTGCGGCGAGGTTGACATATCGATCGTGTCGATCAGGGTGCCACTGCCGGTGAAGACACGGATCTGACCGGTCGTTCCGAGCTTTGGCGTTTGATTGAAGGTAATGTTGAGAGGCGTATCGACACAGATACCGGCCGCATTATTGGTCGGCTGAAACGCCGAAACAGCCATTGCCGAAACGACAGTCAGCCGCGCCGGAGAGCTCACAATGGTCCCCCCTCCGTTAGAAACGTTGACGGTATAATTGGCGGTGTCGCCGAGCTGAACATTTGGGAAGTTGATCGTCGGACTCGTAGCTCCATTGATCAAAGCTGCATCCTTAAACCACTGAAACGTCATGTTCGGCCCAGTCGCCGCGACAGTTAGGCTGGCCGAGCTTCCAACTACCGCCGACGTATTTTGCGGTTGCGTATTTATCACGGGCGGCGGATCGGTCGGACCCGCCGTCACGGTTAAATTTACCGGATTACTCGGCGTCGTGCCGCCGCTGTTAAATACATTGACTGCGTAAGTTCCGCTATCGGTCGTCTGCACGTTCGTCACCTGCAAATTTGGCGTGGCGGCCGTCGCATTGCCGGTGATCGGATTATTGTTTTTTAACCATTGATACGACAACGCACTTCCCGAGGCACCCACGGAATACTGCACATTGGCACCCACCGAGACCGTCTGGCTCAGCGGTGCGGGTTGCGTGGTGATCGTCGGCGCCGCGGGATTAAAGTCCACCTTTAACCGGTTAAACGCCAATTTCTGCGCAAAGCCGCTTCCGCCAATGCGAAACGTAGCCCAGTCGAACGTTGTGTAAGGCGCCACGCCCGTCTCGGTCGCCGTGTAAGTGTAATTTGTAAGTGCGCCACCGGTCACCGCAATAGTAACCGCGGTCTCGGTTGCCGACGTCCGCGTTACGGTATACAAAAATGTATAAGGCGTAGCATTTGTCAGCGTCTGGCGGGCGGACGCACCGGTTCCGGTGAGCACGTTAAATCCAGCACCGCTAAACGAGTTGAATATATTTGTCGTCGCCGGACTCGTCACATCGCGGCTATACAGCACGAAAGGCGATCCCGTCCCGCTGGCAAAGTAGTCGGCCGCATAGCCCGTGTCATCGCCAAAAGCGGTGGCGTTTTGCCCGCCGGTGAGGTCGGCGGTGGTCCGCGTTCCCTTCGAGTCGAACAAGCCGAACCGTATATCCTGTCCGCCGCCGACAAATCCCGTCAAGGTAAACGTTCCCGCAAATGTGATACTGTCACCCGGCAGCAATGAAACCGGCGACCCTGAATTTGTAAAATGGCACCAGAAGGCTTCCGAACTCGTTCCTGTCGCCGTCATGTCAAATTCGGCACTGCCAGGAACCGTTGTTCTCACTGTTGACGAACGAGCCTTAAACACCTGCATCGAATTGTTGGCAAGGTCCTGGTTTGTGCTGTCCCCATCCGCAAAGGTGTCGTTGACGATCGTCGTCGCCTGGACAATGAAATTGATCATCAGGACAGAGATGCCGGTCAATAGCAGAAAACCCGAAAGCAATATTCTGGCCCGTAGTTTTTTCATTGGATCTTATTTCTTTCGCACAAATTCCGAATTCCGCACCTTTCAGATCAGTGGGTCCTGGAATTTTTTTCTTTCCATTTCGGATAATCCTGCTCGACCAGGGTCCGTGGCCAGTTGCCGTACCACGCGTAGCCATTGCGGCGCTCAGCCTCGATCTGGCTAACATCGTATTTGATGACCGAATCGCGACCGAGAAATATCGGTTTCATCGTCTCGAACTCGTAATATCTCGCCCACAGCGGAGGCGCGTTTTTGTCCTTTACAACTGCATTTTCGCCATTGGTACGCACCCAGCGGATGCCGTCGAGCTTGTTCTTTTTGAACCAGTCGATCGCCGCCTCGATAGCGGCAGTGATCTCCGGGGTCTGTTTTTCCTGCATCAAAAATCTCACGATCGCGGCGCCCTCATTACCCGTCAGGCACGGTGGCTCGTATTTCCTGGCCCAAGCAGGTTTTAGTGTGATTTCGTCATACTGCTGTGCCCAAACTGTCTTTTTGCCGCCGATCTCGACCTGCAATTTCAGTATCAGCGGGATCGCTTTTGCCACCGCCCTGCCGGCTTTCGCCCGCCTTTCATCATCAACAAATTTATAGTCGTCAGCCTTATTGGCGATGTCCCGCAGCACCTCAAGGACGCCGATCATAGCATCATCGTTGAATGTGATGTGCGTGTAATAGCCCTTCTTTAAGGGAAAGAATTGCGGAAAGCCGCCATTTTCATATTGGGAGGAGAGCAGATAATCGAGGCCTTTGTTAAAAGCCTCCTTGTATTTCGAAAAATTATTTGGCGGCGATGTCTTCAATAAACTTGCCGTGATAACCTTTGCCAAGTATTCAGCCTGCGTATACGTTGTGCTGTTATCGATCGTCGTTTCAGAAATATCGGATTTTTTCTTGGCGATCTCATCTTTCTCTGCCTTGGTCAGCATCACGGCAAAGTCTTGATTCTTTTCCCAACCCCCGTTGTCCTTCTGATAAAGAATGACCTGGTCCGCGATACGGGCGGCCTCATCAGTCTGATACCAAAGCGGCTGCTGCTTAAAAACATCGCGCCACAGGACCATTTGCCAGTCGGGCTTTGTCTTTTCAAGCCATTCGTTCTTAGCTGTTTTGGGGTTCCAGCCATCTTTGCCTTTGAGGAACGTTTCGGTAGAGAATGCTTTTGCTTCCGCGTCCGTCAAAATATGGGACCATTTTACGCGCGCGGCGTCATTTGCCCCTTTTCCGGTTGATTTATACTCCGCTAGATAAGCCGTCTTTTCGCGTTCGGGGAGCCAGTGGTTCCAGCCCTCGGGCTTAATATGCTCGCCCATCTCGGTATTCAAATAAACGGTCCGGCCGTAATCGCGCCATGGCCGGCCGAGGAAAACACCATTTTTCGTATTTTCAGCCGTCAGCCGGCATTTGTTGAATACAAAGCCCGCCGGTTCGTCCGCCGCAAAGCGCATCGGAGCCGTGAGATAGCCATCGCCTTTGCTGTGGATCTCGCAATTTTCAAACACAGCAGCTGCCTGTCCAAAAATAAAATCGACATGGCCCTCGATGTAGCAATCGATATAAAACTGCCGCCCGTTCTTGGCATAAAGCGTGTCCTGCCATGCAAGAAACCGGCAATGTTTGAACACGACCCGGTCGGCCTCAGCCAAAACGGCGACCGCCTGCGAACCCGCGCCAAACGAATTTTCGAATGTAATATTCTCCGCGTAAAAATCATGCCCGCCAATATATGTGGCATAAGCAGCCGATGTCGATCCGGCATCATTGTTAGAAAGATTGAATGTCAAAATCGTCTTCTCCGCCGATTCGCCGACGAACGAGACGAATGGCTTGTTTGCTGGAATACGGATCTGTTCTTTGTAAACGCCGGGTTTAATAGCGATCACATACCGTTTTCCATTATTAGCAGGGACCTTGTCTATCGCCTCCTGTACAGTTTTAACGTTACCGGAGCCACCCGCCGCGACGGTAATGTCCGCTTTTTGAGCGAAGCCGGCATTGATCGCAATGGCCAAAAATAGGGCTGAATTTATTAAGACTGTTATCCTCATTTGAAACTATTGATACTCCCTCTCATGGCATTCGGCCGGTCTGCTTTCCGAATGGTTCCTGTGAAAAATGAGCCGCATGAACTATTGTCCTGCAATAACTTGTGCGGAACGCTTTTGTAGTCTTAAGATTCGTGTTAACTCAACTAAAAAGTAAATCTCGCACCCAGTTGAATGTCTCTCGGCAGATTTCTCTGAGCGTTGGCAAGCCCAAAAGTCGACGTCGTTCCCAGCGACGGCGCTAAATTCAACCCTGTGAAGTTGACCCAGTTCATGACATTGATTCCTTCAATTCTGATCTGTACTTTCATCCCTTCTTTGATCTTGAAGTTTTTCGTAATTCCGGCATCAAACTTTTGGTAGTGCTGTTGGCGAAAATTATTCAGAGTGTAAGGCATATAACGAAGGACGTTCTGCGTAGAGGTCGCGTAGTTATTGCCAAACGAGGGAACTACAACTGTGTTTGCGGCCGTCCGGTTATCGATCAAAGTGAAACCAGATGTGTCAAACGCCGGTATATCAACGCCATATTTTCGGCCTTGACTGTCATAGCCGCCGAGGAGATTTTTCAGCTTTTTCGGATCCCCGTTATAGTAAACATTTGGCAAAACCAGGGGCTCGCCGCTTTGATTCTGGTAGATCGCCGTCAATTGCCAACCACCCAGAAATCCGTCGACCCAGCCATTCCAGTGACCACCGATCGATTTACCCTTTCCAAACGGAAGCTCGTATATGGACGAAAATGTAAAGATATTCGGGCGGCTGTTGGTAGAGATTTGATCCTGAAGCTTTAGATCTTGAGGGTTAAGGCGGCGAATTTTTTCGTGATCGTACGAAAAAGTGTACGAGGCATTAAGCGACAACCCTTGCGAATAACGCTTGACGGCCTGTAATTGTATTGCCGCATAATCGGACCTGCCGTTATATTCCGTTTCCACCAGCTCCTGGAATTGCGGATTAGCGGTGATCAGGCGAAAACGGGCAAGCGTGGCAGCATTCCATGTCGTATTGTTAGGAACTAGTCCTCTAAAGGGGTTCGGGACAGTAGCCGTCATGAATGTGTTTGTGGCCGCTATCGCATTCAATATTGTTGCCCCATCGGTTACGCCCGCAAAATTGTTTAAATTAGCCGTAGGAACATAATTTAGCTGACGAAGAACCGGCAGATCATATACCCGCTGGTAAACGGCCGTCGCTTCAAACCCGATTTGGAACGGCAATTCCCGCTGGATGCCTACAATAAACTTCGCGGCATTTGCGTTTTTGCGGTCATGAGGCAACACGGCCGTGGTTGGGCCGGTTGCCCCGACGCCGCCTAAACTTGAGCCAACGGATGTTACCAAACCGAGCGATGAACCGGTAGCCGGGGTTAGTCCCGTGGGGAAAGGATTATTCAGGGTGCCGGCAAACGTCAAACCATTGTCGCTCGACGCAAGAAAGGTTGATGACGGAGTAAATCCGGTCTGCACCAGTGGTGCGCCGATACCGGAAAGTTGGAAAGGGGCTGTAAAAATCCCAAACCCTCCGCGAATTACCGTTTTATTATTGAGAGCATACGAGACCCCAATTCGCGGCTGTATATTGTTTTTATCCGTCAACTGCTGAGGGGACTTAGCGCTGCTCGCAAAAATAAAACCACCCGCAAGGTTTTGAAAAGCGGTTGCCGGAATGCCTGACGGAACGCTGGCATTGTAGTTCGCCAGAGCACCGGCCTGTAGCGGATTCGCGATCGTGGAATTATAGCCGACGATGAAGTTTCCATTTTGCTCCAGGAGGCCGGGTTCCTTTTCATACCTGATCCCTAAATTCAAAGTCAGTTTTGAATTTACGCGCCAGTCGTCTTGGAAAAACCAACCCTGATAATTCGAGTGGACGTTGTATGCGATACCAAGATCTAATGTGCCACTGGTAATGTTTCCCAATAAAAATGAAGCCAGATCACGGCCTATCGCGGCAGAACCAGTAGCAGTGGTACCGGTAGCCGTACCCGTACCGGAATTCGAGGCCAGAGCCGTAAAGGTTCCGGTCGTGGTAAAGTTTCCTGCATTATTTCCGTTTGTAGTGCGGTTCTCAAACAATCGGCGGAAATCAAATCCATACCTAATCGTATGATTGCCCAAAACCTGCGTAAACGTAGGCTGGATGGACAATTCGTTAAAGGCCCTGGTCAGACCCTCGTTATAATCGGAGCGTTGCGGCCCAAAAGTCTCAAAATTGGTGAAATTAAAGCGGGACACCATTTTCGATTTGGTCAATGCCGCTATTCCCGTAAAGCCAAGGTCGGCGGCGGAAAGTGGATTGGCCGGAACGCGTTGCTGCACAAAATGGTTGTAATTTCCGCGAAGGTCAAATATCAGGTTGGAAGAAAGGGTTATCGTGTAGTCGGCGCTTCCTCCCTTGTTGTAACGATTTTCAAATCCCCGCGTAAAAGCCTCCGGGGTCTCGAGGAAATTAAACTTGTCGTCGGTTGATTTGCTCCAAAACACTTTGCCAAAAATACGTTGATTCTGATTGATATTATGATCAATTCTGGCCAAAACCGTTCTGTAGGGCAGGATGTTAGTGTTATTGGAAAAGAAATTGCTCGAAAATCCGGGCAGGTTGGGCAGCGGGTACATCTTTAGAAATTTCTGTGCCGCGGTGTTCAGACGGCCCGCCGGGATGATATTGCCCGCAAAAGGGGACCTGCATATAACCGTTCCCGCCGCGCTTGGAACGCAGCCGGGGGACGATGTAGCCCTGAAAGCAGTTGCCGGGTCATAAATGATTATGTTGGGAAGAAGTTCGGAAAAATCTCCGTCCCGCATCTTAGCGGTAGGCACGCTGAATAGCGCGGGTGCCGGAACCAGCGTGTATTGGCGCTCGTACGTACCCATAAAAAACGTCCGGTCTTTGATGATCGGGCCGTTTATCTGGACGCCATACCGATAGTAATGCCTGGCAGGGCGGGGCACGCTGGCTTTGTTGCTGTAAAAATTATTCGCTGTAAAAGGCTTGCTGCGATCAAAATACGAGGCGGCGCCGTGAAATTTGTTAGTTCCGTTTTTGACCGCAACGTTGACGGTCGAAGCGGCCGTAAAGCCATTCTGGGCGTCAAAGCTGCTTGTCTGGATCTTAAACTGCGAAACAGCATCAGACGGAGGTGTGTAGGCGACCGATCCGTCAAATCCAAAATTGGGCGAACCATCGAGCGTAATCTGACTGCCGCCAACGCCGTTTGAGCGAAATGCCGCCAGGTTTCCGTTCGAAGTCGGGCCTGTAAATAGCGGGTTTCCAGTGTATACGACTCCGGGAGCTTGTAGAGCGAGATTATAGGCCGCCCCTTCGGACAATGGCAATTCCTCGATCTGTCTGCCGGTAACAACCGTTCCGGTCGTAACCGACCCTTTTTCAACCAGCTCAGAATCTGCTGTAACAGTAACCTGCTGCGCCTCACTGCCGACTTCTAATGTAAAGTCCACTGAGAGACGGTCACCCACATTCAGGGTAATTTGTTCACGAAGGGACTTTTTAAAACCACCGCCAACCACGGATACAGAATATTTCCCGGGGATCAGGAGCGGAGCGACATAAACCCCTTCATCATTGGTCTGAAGAGTCGATCCGATATTAGTATCGATATTCTTAATAACGACCGTTGCGTTCGGAATCACTGCTCCGTTAGGGTCTGTAACCTTACCGGTAATTGTGCCGCGGAATTCCTGTGCGCTCGAAACGATCGCCAACGCTGCGACCAACGTCGAAAGAGCTGCGAAAACAATCCCTCTTTGAATTAATATCCTGTCCATAACCTTTTGTCCTTTTTGTTTATAACGATCTAAACTGGCCATATCTAACATTTAGCCGATCTGGTTTCCTATCAAAAAAAACCAAATTGGTAACACCAATTATATTAATTCTCAGAATCGCCTGCTATTTGTCCGATTTACAGAATTATCTAATAAGTCTGCTTTTATGTGACCTTTAATGTGTTAGTATTATGCACGCCTCTAAAAAACTTGTCAAGAGTATTTGACCAATTTAAGAGAAGAGATGTGAAGGGTTTTACCAATTAGACCAGACGTCTTATTTCTTAGGGTCATCAGATACGCTGAAAAATTCACCGGTACCATCGTTGGTGCGGAGGAGCCGCATTACATCATCGAACCCAAAGGGGCGTGCGCCTCGGCGTCCAAAAACGGCGATCTGGTTGCCGCTTTCATCGGCAGCCCGGTCACGGTCAAGGCCTTTTGAAATGCTTACTGCCTCGCCTTTGGTTTTGAACGTCGCGATCAGCTTCGGTTCGGGGCGCGGGCTGAAACCGGCGTAATTAGGCATCGTTTCCGGATCGGTCAATTGCAGTATCTTAAGGCCATTCTTGCCGTCCGCGACGTAAGCGTAGAGGCTGGCGTTGGTCATCGCGACTTTTACGGCACGGGCGTCCGTTATTTTACCCTCGGCGTTGTAGGTTTGGTCGAGTTTCGGCTGCTCTGGCTTTTCAACATCGATGATGGCAACACCGTCTTCGCCGTTAGCGACGTAAGCATAAGTACGGGCGACATAGACATCGTTAGCATGGCGCAAACTCACTGACGCGCCATTAATGAGATGTGCCTCGCCCTTCGCTTGCAGGTCTTTAACATCGATCACCTTGAGGCCGTCGGCATCGACGACAAAGGCATAGAGAAACTGCACCGCAACCGCTTTAGGTTGGTTGAGCGGCACCTGGGCGGTGATCTTTGGCTGCAAGGGCGTCGAGAGATCGACAATAACGAGAGCCTTGTCGGTCGTGACATAGGCGAAATTACCGGCGATCGTGATATTGCCCGCACCCGTCAAAGCGCCGTTCGGATTATAGGTCAATGCCCGGCTCAGGAAATTATTTCTCGGGTCACCGTCGAGCAAGGTGGCGGCATTAACCAGGATCAGACCCTCGTATTTATCCGCGACATATAGATATGCGTAGAGCGGGTGGATCGGGCCTTCCTCATTTATGGCCGGCCTGGGTTTGCCGGCTTTGTCTGCCTCGGCGTTCAATCGCAAAGCCTCGTCGGGCGGCACTTGTTTAAAAGTCCCGTCCTCGTTCTGAACCGTTCGCCAACGCGCAGGGTCGACCGCGAGAGTCGACGGGGCCGCGACGGCGGTTGCGTATTTGCTCGGCACATAGAATTTTTGCCCGAGCGGCGATACGGGTGCGGTCGTGATGCGTTCCGAAAAGCCTTTATGATCGATTTGGGCAATATCGTAGACCCGCAAACCGCCTTTGCCCGCCGCGGCGTAGGCATATTCGCCGCGCACCTGCACCTGTAAAACCTCGGGTCGCCCCTTGTTTTCGTAATGCTCTTTTAACTCGCGTCCGTCATTTACAAACTTATCGAAATCATCTTTATAGGCCAATTTATGCAGATTGCTGCCGTAGACCGCTTGGGGTTCGCTATGTTCGGTCACGGCGACGGCTTCGAGCGCGTCGGTCGCCGCGACGTAGATGTACCGGCCCATAAAGTTGACAAAATTCGTCCCCTGGAGCGTCACCTGCGCAAGCCATGCGTTATTGTCCTTGTCTTTCGAAACGTGACAATCGGAACAGCCCTGTGTTTCCTTGCCCCTGACAGTGTGTGGCACATGCGTATTAAATGTCTGGCCCGAAAATCCCTCGGCGGAGACCGTCTGCTGCTGGTGATATATCCATTCACGGTTCTGGTTACGCGAGCTGACGAGCACCGCTGAACGCGAGGCGACAGGCGCAACTTTGTGACCGGTCACCGTGCCGTCTTTACCAAGCATAAATATATCGTCGCGAATGACCTGAAAATTATAGGACGTGAAATTTCGCGAATCGCCGCCCTCGTTATGACGATTTGGCATTTTGCGGTTCGCTTCCATGCTCAGGTGGCAGCCGAAACAGCTCGTCACCCACGATGTGTGACAGGCATAGCAAGTCATGCTGCTCTCGCGGTGGGCGAGCGTTTCATCTTTTGCCGCCGGATCGCCCCACGTTGCGTTATCCTTTTGCATCGTCTTGGCGTACGCGCTTTTTTCGTTGTAATCGGCGTTGCCCTGCGTGACCGTGTCGATCGTTTGCTTTACTTTCCAACAGCGGCCCGCTTCGACAGTCGAGTTTTGGACAATGTCGCCTTTCTTTAGCACAACCGGTTTGCCGTCTATGTCCTTGCACTTCTTGCCGTTGGCCTGGGCGTCAGTGGTCAACGTCTGCAAAACGGATAATTTCTTGCCGTCCGCCGCCCGAAATTGAAGGCGCGTGAGATCGCGGCCGATAAGAGGCTTATTCGCGGTTTTGCGCTGTGTAAGCTCATTCTTATTGGTCGGCTCCAGGGCGGCCTCGCCGCTGGTTATGCCGTTGGCTTTGGCTTTTATGGAGCCGTGACAATCAACACACCCGATCTCGATGGCCGCACGCGGCTCGTTATAGAGAATTCCGGTGCCGTGACTGTCCTGCTTGAAATGACAGTCGGCGCAGTGCATTCCCTTCTCAAGATGGATGTCCTGCAAATGGACCGCTTTGTTAAATTTATTGGGGTCGTCGGGCGGAACGATCTTACCGTCGGCGTCGAGCAGATTTCCCTTGCGGTCCTTTTTGTAAACGTTCTTAAAGATCCACCCGTGGCCGTGCGAATCGGCGAACTGCACATTTTTCAGCTTGGCGTTGAAATCGGCCGTGCCCGTTTTCTGAAGAAATATCGAATCGGACCACAAACCTCGAAGCGATGCGGCCTCGGGATTCTTATCCAGCTTTTCCATCGTCTCCGATTCGGTCGGATTGATCTGATGGTCCGCCGGATACATCGCCTTGCCATCTGTTTCATTGTCCCACCATGTCTGGCCGAGGTATGTCGCGACCATGTTCGTTCCCGGATGCATGTGGCAGGTCATGCATTGGGCCGTCGGGATCTGCGACGTAAATTGATGCTTGATCGGATGGCCCGCCTCATTTTTTGGGATCTTGGTGTCGGCGGATTGCGAAAAACCCTGATTACCGGCGGACGCATAATGGCCCGAAGCAAACTTGCTCGTGTCGTTGGCATAGATCACGTGACACGCTGTACAGCCCGCCGAACGGTAATCACCCGAATGATCGTTAGTGCCAAGAAAATTCAGCGTCGGATCCAGGAGCCTGGTTTTTTGCAGGCCGAGATAAACCGGATCGGTGCGGTTATTTGTACCAAGCCCACGCGGGCTCAAACCTTTATCAGGTTTCCCGCCCTCTTCTTCGCGGTCCGGATTTCCTAGCTCGAGACGGCGTTTTCCACCGCGTTCGAAAACACGCAGGATATTTCCCGGTTGGGTAACTTCCCAGCGCGGAAGGGGGTTCAAAATCGGTAAAAATCCCTTGAATGCCTGCTGCTCGCGTGTCGGGGCAGGACTTGCGATGAGCGCTTGGGGCTGGCCGTCTTCGCTGTAGCTCTCGCCGAAATGAGCGTCCTTGATCGGATATCCGCCGTTGTTATAGAGCGCGGCCCCCCACAGCATCGACCCATGGGCCATCATGCTCCGCGAGGCTGCTTTATTTTCATCCGAATGACATTCGCCGCACGATTGACTGACGACGCGGAAATCGCCCGGGTTAACAAACCGGACAAACTCACGGCTCTCCTTCGCGATTAATGTATTAGACCGTTCGGGGTTGTGGCTCGAACAATCTCCATTCTTGCATCCCCATGCGGCCGGGAAACGCGGCTGGACGTGAGCCGCCTTCTGGGTATCGGCGGCCGGATTGCCGCCGTGGCACGATGTACAGCTGAGGCCCTGGGCGTCTCGACCGTCAACGAGCTTGTCGAACACATCACCGGTCGCGTTGTAACGGTGCATCGGCTCAATGTTGTTGTGGCATTTGATGCAGCCTTCGAGCTTGGGTTCGGCCGGGGACGGTGCGGCAACCACTGCGGCGGGTGTCGGGGTCGCCTGCGGTCGCGAACCACTTGCCGTGGAGGCCGGTTTCGGCGTCGAAATCTCCTGCCTTTTTGCAAAAGTTTCCGATCTCCAAAATGCCGCAGCCAAAAAGCACCCGAACGACAACAACACGATTAATTTGATACGAATTTGTGTGTTAGTTCCAGCGGCCATTTTACCTATTCTTCCCTTATGCCCCAAAAAGCCTTAAAAAATTAGCTTCATCTGGCTGAATAACGAATATTGCAATTTGCTCGGATTCGGCGTGTCTCCGGTACAGAAATTTGCTATCGGACAATTTCGCGAGCGATCGGTGTAAATATCCTTAAAGCCTTTACCGGCCTTGAACAGGCTTCCACCAAAGGTGAACGTCAAATTATTGATAAGAAACGGGCGATAGACGACGCCAAGGCTCGTGTCGTAACCGATCTCGTGCCGCACATGTGATTGGAACAGGATATATTCGAGCGATTCGGTACGATGAAATCTTAAATAATTTACGTTAAAGACCGCCTTCAGCGTCTGCGTCAATTCGGCATCGAATCCAGCATTGACAATCCCGATGCCCGGATTGACGAAATTTGCCTGTCCCTCACTTTTGCTGGAGCGCAGGCTGGGCAGCAGGCTGTTTCCCTGAACCAATCCGACCGCGGTTGACACGAGCCTTATGCCCTGACGGTTCCAGTAGGAAAACTGGCCGCCGACAAAATTTGGGTCGTCGAAGATCGAGTCAAATCCGTTCGCCTTGCCATCCGTCGGATTTTTGTCGCCCGAGGCAAAGAAAGCGGATGCCCTGAATCGCAGCCAGTTCTTATCGACCGAAGCCTCGACCGCCGCCATGTGGGCCCGAATGTCAGTCTTGCGGCCCGCTATCGGGTTAAAACTATCGTGGCCAAACGCAAAATAGTATGAATTGGTCAGGTTTAGCCAGCCAATATGCCCGTCACCGTTAAACCCGATGTAACCCGCCCTGACCGAGTGGGGCCTCGCGCTGCCGACCAGCGTTGGCCGCACCAGAAAACCGTTTTCGTCATAATGTTTCGAGGCTTGGTCATCGTTGTAGGCAGCAACCACCTCGACCGTATAGCCGTGGGCCAGAAAATCCTGCCGGAAAAAATTAGCGATATAGACATTCTGATGCCGGAGCGATCTCATATTATTGAGGCCGCTATTGGTGTCTTTCTCGATCTGTCGAAAATAGGCGAGGTTGAACTGAGATTTATTGTTCGAGAAACCGCCAAAAACACGTGCCCCGAGATTGTTGTCCGAAAATAGAAATCCGCGAAAATCGGCGTTAAACGACTGAATCCCCGCCCGGACGGAAACAAAATCGTAATTCTTATCCGTATCAAAAAGTTTGACCTCAGCAAACGCTTCTTCCAGCGACACCTGATAATCGGTGCGGTTTGTCCCGCGCCTAACGTCGATATTTACGATGCCATTTTCACGGGCGTTGAGATAATTTGGCACGCTGAATGTCGGCGAGATCTTGATCGCCCACGTTCGAGGCTTGAAAACGGTCTCGCCCTTAAAAAGCTCAAATGAGAACTGGATCGTTTCGTTGATGGAAAAGCTTTCAGGGTGGCCAAAAGGATTGTTGGTATTCGCGTTGGCCGAGCTGACGTTGGTCCCGGTCGGCGTCCGGCGGATCTCGACACCAGTCGTGCTGACACCGGACAGGATCATAAAAACGTCATTTCCGATTATCGGAAAGTCGCCTTTCAGCACATTGCGGTCGTACGGGTTATACCAGCGGTTTCGCTTGAACGGGATGTCGCGTCCGCGTGCACCCTTGTCACCATAGCGGTCGTATTCCGGAAATTCGATCCGCCACCGGTCGCGAACCTCGCGGCGGTCCGGGGACGCGGGTTTTGCAGTCTCGCCAGCTTTCGGCGGTTCGGTTTCCTTTGCCGGATCAACGACTACAAAATCGATCTTTCGCTCGCCGCCGTCGATGATCACATTTTCAAGCGTCGCGCATTTCTTCTTTGTATCGTCGCAAATGAAATTTGAAAAAATGCCGTAGTCGGCGGCTTTGCCGCGATCGAACCGGGCTTCGTACGGTGGCTCGACGCTTAATTTGTAGGCTCCTGATCGCAGGCGAATCGCGTAGCTGCCATCGGGTTTTGAGCGGGTAGTGGAAATTTCCGAGCTGGTCTGGTTGGTGGCATTTATGACAACACCGGCGACCGGTTTACCGTCTTTATCGAGGATCTTTCCAGTCAATTTTCCGCCGCTGGATTGTGCCGAAGCAACAGAAAACCCCGCAGCAATTGCAATAACGAGCCAAATAGTCAGTTTTTGGAAACTCGACAACATAAGGGCAATCGTCTTTACAGAAACGTAATTCGCTGACAGTGATTTTTAGCACATCTTGCGATCAATAACAAATTTTTTGCGGTCGACGACCCGTTTGCGCAATTTTCGCCTTTGCCGTCAGGAATCGGTCCCTACTGCTGCCGTTCTTACATATTCTGTCCCGTGTCCCGCTGTCCCATGCGTTCCCACATCAACAATCACGGTGCTGGCGCGAAAATTTTGCGTTTTGAATTGATTTGCGTTTTCGGCGGCCCACGTCGCCCCGGATTTTTGGTCGAGGATCTGATTGACGAGGGTGATAAATGGGATCGAAGATATTCATTTCAAGAGACGGACAAATCCCTCTTGCTCAAAATGACGATCCGTGGTCAGAGCCTCTGTTATTCCCCGTTCCCGCACAATAATAAAGCTGACGGCGTCGCAGAGGGAATATGATTTATCTACACGGTTTTCTAATAGTGTGAGCGCCGATTCGTGCAAAACTATATCGACCCAGACGACCTCGACCGATGTGTCGGTGAGCAGCCGCCGGCTAAATTTGAGAGATTGCGGTCTCGGCAACTTTCGCGTGTTTGCCAGCGGCACAAATTCGTCGAGGATATAGCTGTGAGTTAAGTAAAAAGATGCTTCCGAGTATAAACGAACGGCATCTGCATGCTCTGGCTCGTCTTTGTGGATAAGACAGAGAAAGCCCGACGTATCGATCAACATCAGTCTTCGTCCTCGTGGCGGCTCGCGTATTCACGGGCCAGATCGGCGTCAATGCTGTCGTTGTCGGCTCCGGTTCCGTGTCCCAGGCTGACCGAGCCGAATAGTTCTTTGAGGCCGCCGTTGCCGTTAGTATGACTCTTGGTCTTTTTCTTATTTAATTGCGAAATGTCCTCGAGTATCAATGCCGCAAGCTCAAGTTTTTCACCCTCTCCAAGCGGCCTGATCGACTTCGCATAAATTTCTGTAACAGTCTGCATACGTAAGCACCTCAAACCAAATTATATCACGCATTTCCACTAACCAAAGCGATCTCCTCCGGCGTCAATTCATACAGCTCATACACCATTTCATCTATTTGACGTTCAAGCCCGGTCGTGTCGCCGCCGGATTTTTTTAGGTCGAGGATCTGATCGACGAGGGTTATGAACGGAGCGCGTTTTTCCTCGGAGATTCCCGGAATAGGGATTTTTTCCATGTATATCGCGCTCGGCTCAAAGAATCCGCCCATGAGTTTAGTCATCATTTTATCGAATAACCAAAAGACAGTGGATGAGTTTAGGTAGCCGAGCAAAAATTTGTCATCGGTTGGAATGATGAATGCTTTTTGGTTTGTTAGAAACCTGTTTTCATCCCACGCAAAAAGATTGCGTTCGGTGATGTTGGGATAAATGATCTTTGGTTTATCAAATTCCTTCCAATAAACACACGCCCGAAGTTCCCAATAGTAGAAACCCTTATCCTCGCGATTAAGTAACTTTTTTCGAAACGGCTGAAAATGCGCGTGAACGGCCGGATATGTTTCGGCAAATTTAGCTTCGGCGTGTTTGAACTGACCTTTAGGTCGTCACGCCAAGCTTCATACTCCGTTCGGAATTTCTTGTTCACGTAAAAATGATGATTAAAATCCTGTGCCGAAAAGATGAACCATTCGTTAATGTTGGTCGCTATCAGGTAACGAATATCATTATTTTCCTCGTCAACTCGTTCGCGCATGAAATAAAGCACTAATTCATGTATCGCTTTTGTATTGGGATTTTCGGCACTAAGCATTTCGGCCTTATTGCCTGGCCGTTTCGCCTCGATAAGCACGCCCACAGAGGATTTCGCGTCTGAGCTAAGATGTATCGCCAGATCGATATCGCCCTTTTTATTGACCTCGCTTATACCCTTGTAAAAAACATCACGCAGAAAATTTTGGACGTGAATTTCCTGATTGTCTTCTCGTTTGGCTTCGTCGATTTTAGAAGTCAGTTCCGAAAGCCCGGTTTTGAATTGCTCAAATTTGGATTCTGTTGGTCGAAAGCGCAAAAGAGCTTTGTCCAGGGACTCTTGGGGAGTTTTCGGAGTGATTTTCATCTCCAACGTTTATAGCAGAAATCGGCTCTTTATGCATCAGCGAACGGCCCCGAGTGGATGGGTGGGCGCCCGGAAAGGCAGAGCCTTTCCGTACATAGGGCGGCGTAGCCGTAAGAACTCGCTTACAACGGTTCGGGGTTCGTACAAATAGAACCGGCGATAAATACTTGACTATCCTGGGTATTTGTATAATATTCCTAAGAATCATGAAGAGTAATTTTTTGGAAAAAAAATTTGAGTTTTT